>JAMOAF010000808.1 GCA_023621895.1 Planctomycetota bacterium | reverse complement strand
AGTCTCTGGCGATTACACAACTTCACTTTGGGAGACGGCACGATGAGTCGGCTTATTCTATGCATGGCGGCTTATGCCGCGCTGGCGGCGCCGCTGGCCGCTCGTTCGGAAGAGAAGGTGATTCGTTTGGGCATGATCGGGCTCGACACGTCGCACGTGATCGCCTTTACGAGTTACATCAACAACCCGAAAAACGAGACGGGCTGCCGCGTCGTGGCGGGTTTTCCGGGCGGTTCGCCCGACTTTCCCGCTTCGGCGGACCGAGTCGAGAAATTCACCGAGCAGTTGCGCGAGAAGCACGGATTGGAGATCGTCGACAGCATTGAGAAGCTGTGCGAAAAGGTCGACGGGATTCTCCTGGAAAGCGTGGACGGCCGGCCCCATCTCGCTCAGGCCCGGCCGGTGATCGCGGCGCGCAAACCGCTGTTCATCGACAAGCCCGTGGCGGCCAACCTGGCCGAGGTGATCGAAGTTTTCCGCCTGGCCAAGGAGAACGGCGTTCCCTGCTGGTCGAGCTCCTCGCTGCGATTCGGTGAGAATGTCGCGGGCGCCCGCGATAACGAAGCGTTGGGTGAAATCGTCGGTTGCGACGTGTTCGGCAGCAGTTCCTGGGCGCAGTTCCACCCGGACCTCTATCTCTACGGCATCCATGCCGTGGAACCCCTGTTCGTGGTCATGGGCCGCGGGTGCCAGACCGTGCAACGAATCAAGACCGAGGGCGGCGACCTGGTCGTCGGCGTGTGGAAGGATGGGCGGATCGGCACGTTTCGCGACTTGGGCAAGGGGAAAGCCCCTGCTCCGGTGATCATCTACGGGACCCAGGACTCCTCGCCCGGAAAGTCGCAGGATTCCTCCGGAAAGCCGGGCGGCTACGGCTCGCTGATCGAGGAGATCGTCAAGTTCTTCAAGACCGGCAAGCCGCCCGTGACGGCGGAAGAGACGATTGAGATCTACGCATTCATGAGCGCTGCCGATGAATCCAAAGCTCAAAACGGGGCGCCCGTTTCCATCCAGGAATTGATCGAGAAGTCTGGGGGCGGCAAGAGCGGCCCGTGAGGGGGGGGTTGCTGGTGGCGGCCGGACGAGCCGCTTGAGATAATCAGCAGTGGTTGTCCGCCACTGGCCTGCCGCTAATCAAGGAGATCTTCTAGCATGCGTGAGGCACCGATGAATTCTAAACGATCCACGACACGTCGCGATTTCTTGAAGTGTTTGGGAGGCGCCGCGGGAGCGGTTGGCGCTCCTTGGCTGGTTCCTGCCTCGGTTTTCGGAGGCGATGCGCCGAGCAATCGGATCCACGTGGCATTGATCGGCTGCGGCAACCAGAGCCGGGTCGACTTGCCGTCGGTCTTACGTTATGACGACGTGCAAGTCGTGGCGGTGTGCGATGTCAACAAGGGGAGTTACGGCTACGCCCGGCCCGAGCATTTTCTGGGTCGCGAACCTGCGCGCCAGAAGGTCGACGAGCATTACGCCAAGAAGGCGCCTTCCGGCTCCTTCAAGGGCTGCGATGCGTATGTCGACTTCCGCGACGTGCTGGCTCGCGACGACGTCGACGCGGTGATGATCGTGCTTCCCGACCATTGGCATGCGCTGGCGGCGTGCATGGCAATGAGAGCGGGAAAGGATGTCTACTGCCAGAAACCGCTGACGCGGACGGTCCACGACGGCCAGGAGATGATCAAGGCGGTCCGCGCGCACCGCCGCATTCTGCAAACCGGCAGCCAGTATCGCTCGCACGGGACTGTCCGCCGCGCGTGCGAGTTGGTGCGCAACGGCCGGATCGGCAAGGTCGAGAAGGTGCTTTCGATCGTCCCCGGCGCCCCGGTCGGGCCCGGTCCCGGCTGGCAGCCGATGCCGGTCCCGGAAGGTTTTGACTACGAGATGTGGCTGGGCCCTGCCCCGAGCGCGCCGTACCACGCCGAACGTTGCCTTTACCGATTCCGTTACAACCTCGATTACTCCGGCGGCCAGGTGACGAACAACGGGGCGCATTCGAACGATATCGTGCAGTGGGCGCTGGGCACCGACGGCACCGGGCCGGTGGAGTTCGAAGACTTGGGCTCCGTCTGGCCTCCGGAAGGGCACCTCTACAACACCGCGGTGACAACCAACTTCCGCGCGCGGTACGCCAATGGAGTGGAACTCGTCTGCCGGACGCAGGAACCCGGGTTCGGCGTGCGTTTCGAGGGAAGCGAAGGCTGGGTTCAATACGCGGAAGGGAAGCTGACGGCGCATCCGGAGTCGCTCGCCGATTCAGAGATCGGCGCAAACGAAATCCACCTTCCGGTCAGCCCGAACCACTACCGGAATTTCTTTGATTGCGTCAGGTCGCGCGAAGAACCGATCGAGCCGGTGGAAGTCGGCCACCGCACGGCAAGCGTCTGCCACTTGGGGAATATCGCGATGCAGCTCAAGCGCAAGCTGCGATGGGACCCGCAGGCGGAGCGCTTCATCGACGATGACGAGGCGAACCGAATGCTGCGGCGGCCTTACCGCGAGCCCTGGAGCTTGTGACAAGGTCGGCATGCTGTCACCTGATTCGAATGTCCTGGCCGAAGACCTTCAGGATGAGGATGATGTCGAGCAGCACCAACGGCGCGGTAAACCAGACAAGCAGCCCCGGCACAAACAGCGCTCCGAGCAGAAGACCGATCCAGATGGCGG
>JAMOAF010000809.1 GCA_023621895.1 Planctomycetota bacterium | reverse complement strand
CAGACGCACCTGGACATCGGCTACACGCACACGCAAGAGGACGTGCTCGCCCGACAGGTGCAGAGTCTGAAGGACGCGCTGCGTTACATCGACCAGACGCGCGACTATCCGGATGCCGCGCGGTTCCGCTTCCACCCCGAAGGAATGTGGGCCGTGGATGAATTCATGCGGACCGCCTCGGATGCCGAGCAAGAGGCGTTGGTCCGGGCGGCCCGGGCGCGCGACATCCACCTCGACGGGATGTACGCCCAGGCGATGACCGGCATGTACAACGACGAGGAGCTTTTTGAACTGCTGGCCGGCGCCGCCCGGTTTGGAAAAGCGCATCGAGTCACGGTTGACAGCGCCATGCAGACCGACGTGCCGGGCTACACCTGGGGGCTGGTTTCCGCCCTGGCGGCAAACGGCATTCGCTACATGACGATGGGCCCGAACGGCGGCCATCGCGTGGGCCGCGTCTATTATTGGGCGGACCGGCCATTCTGGTGGGAGTCGCCCAGCGGCAAGCAGCGCGTCCTCTGCTGGCTTTCGGGCTCTGGATACGCCCTCTGGCATCGCAGCCAGTTGGGGCAACGGATCGAGAAGGACCAAGTTTTCCAGGCACTCGGCAAGCTCGCCGCGAAGGACTACCCTTTCAACCTCGTGATGCTCCGCTACAACATCGAGGGCGACAACGGGCGGCCCAACCGGGCGATTTCCGACTCCGTCAAGGACTGGAACCAGAAGTACATCTGGCCGAGGCTTGCCGTCTCGCGCAATAGCGACGTGATGCGCGAGTTGGAGCGGCGCCACGGCGGCGAGCTGCCGGTGGTCCGCGGCGATTATACTCCCTATTGGGAAGACGGCTGCGCGAGCACCTCGGAAGCCACTTCGCTCTGCCGGGAAGGCTGCGAACGGATCATCCAGGCGCAGGCGCTGTATGCCATGCTCCAGCCCGGCGCGTTCCCCGCCGAGGCCTTCGACCGCGCTTGGACCGACCTGATCATGTATGACGAACACACCTGGGGGGCCTATTGCAGCATCAGCCGGCCCGACGACCCGTTCACGATCCACCAGGATGAGTACAAGCAGGCCTACGCCCGGCGGGGGCGACAAGCGGCGGACGATCTGGTCAAGAGGGCCGTCAACCAGCCCGATCGTTCCAAGCCGGCTGCCGCCGTCGATGTGTTCAACACGGCAAGCTGGGAGCGAGGCGGCGTGGTCTCGATCGACCTCGCCCGGGGAGCGGGCAAGGTCTCCGTCCACGACGCTGACCGGCGCGCCGCAAGCGCCCAGGTCCTTTCCGACGGCAAGCTCGCGTTTCACGCCGGCAAGGTGCCGGCCTTCGGCGCCCGCCGCTTCACGCTCGGCCGCGATGCTCCAAAAAGCGAAGGCACGGCCTACGCCGACGCCGAAAAGTTGGCGATCGGCAACGGGCTGATCGACCTCAGGATCGATCCGGAAAGCGGAGCGATCGCATCGTTGCGGTGCAAGGGGATCGATGCCGAGCTGGTCAAGACGGGCGACGACGGCAACCGCGGGCTCGACGACTATCTTTACATCCTGGGGCGCAATGCCGAGGAGAACCGCTCTCGGCAGTCCGGCTCGGTGGTGGTCACGGCGGTCGATCGCGGTCCCCTCCTGGCGCGGCTGAGGATCGAGTCGCCGGCGCCGAATTGCCGGAACCTCGTGCGCGAGATCACGGTGGTCGACGGCTGCGAGGAGATTGCGATCGAAAATCGCATGGAGAAGCTCATGGAACGCAAGCCGGAGGGGACATTCTTCGGCTTTCCGCTGAATGTTCCCGGCGGGCAGTGGCGGATCAACGTCCCCTGGGCGGTGGTCCGGCCTGAGCTGGACCAGTTGCCCGGCGCCAATCGCAACTACTACTGCGTCGAGCGCTGGTGCGATCTTTCGAACGACCAGTTTGGGGTCACGTGGGTCACACTCGACGCCAATATGATGCAGTTCGCGCCGATCCTCTACACGCCGGTTTCCGACATCCGGGCGTGGCGCGAGGAGATCGCGCCCGGCGGCACGCTCTACAGTTGGGTCTGCAACAACCACTGGGAGACGAACTACAAGGCGGGGCAGGAAGGGCCGCTGAAGTTCCGCTACGTGCTCCGCCCGCACGCCGGCCCCTGCGACCAGGCGGCCGTGCAGCGATTCGCCCGCGGGGTGCACCAACCGCTATTGGCATTCTCGTCAAGCGCCGATCGGCCGCTCCCCGAACCCGTGCTGAAGCTCGACGACAACGCGGTGGTCGCCACGTGTTTGAAGCCGGCCCGCGACGTCCGAGGCCTCATCATTCGCCTGTTCAACACAACCGGAGAGGAGCAGCAAGTTGCCCTTCAGACCAGGAAGGACGCGACTTCCATTTGGCTTTCAAACCCTCTCGAGGAGAAGCTCTCGGCGGCGCCCGCTCGGCTGGCGCTGGAAAAGTACGAGATTGTGACATTGCGGATCGAATAGCCCGAAGCTAGAACCGTCAGCCGTCAGCGACCAGGTGTCAGCGTCGATTTCCCAAGGCTCCTGCTGACTGCTAATCGCTGACTGCTGATTCCCAACCTGAGGACTGACATGACCGGAAGAGAACGGATCCTTGCGGCACTTGAGCATCGCCAGCCGGACCGCGTGGCGATCGATTTCGGGGGCCACCGATCCAGCGGAACGAGCGCGATCGCCTATGCG
>JAMOAF010000395.1 GCA_023621895.1 Planctomycetota bacterium | reverse complement strand
ATCGGGCTCGGCGACCGCGGCGAGGGGAGCGAGAACGGCTGGCCGGCGGCAATCCGGTTGTCGTCGCCCGGACCGGGGAACAGGAGGCTCAACTTGCCGAGCGGATCGATGGCGAACAAGTAGAGAAAACCGGCTTTCTGGCTCGAGCCGCGGAGCGAGAGCGGCTCGCCGACCGCGTAGTGGCCGCCATCGAACCGGTCCACGGTCACATCGAGGGCAAACGCCGAAGTCCTCTCGGCAATCGCGGCCGCGACTTGGAGGGGGCTCAACGGAATCCCCGGCTGGACGGCCAGACCGCCCACCGCCGAACCGGCGCCCGGGCCGGCCCCTGGCACTGCCGGGCCGCTCGGGGGCATTTCACCCGGTGCCGCCGGCGAGCTGCTGCCCGGAACTACCGGAAGCGTCCCTCCCAGCCCCGGTGATGTCCCGGGCGGCGATGCCCCCGGAGGAGCGACGCTGCCTTGCGCGCCGACGAGGCGCTTGACTTCGTCGTAGCTGATGTAGGGATTCTCGGGCACGACCACGTAGGGATACCAGGCGAAATCGGGATGGTTGGCGATGCTCTGGCCGACCCACCGCCCGGACCCCATCACGAGCGAGCCATTCGCCATCTGGAAAGTGAAGGAGTAGGTCTCGTAATGGACCAATGTGCCGACGTGATCGGGGGGCACCGCGTCGTCGGCGGCCCACAGGCTGAGTTGGCCGGAGTATTGCCCCGCCGGACCATAAGGCGCGTAGTCGACGCGATAGGCATAGACGGGATAATTCCAGACCTCCGGCCCCGATTCGAGATCCATGACGATGGCCACTTGCTGATCGTGGATGTAGGTCTTGAGCAATTGCCAGAGGGCATCGGGAGCGATGTCGTGCGGGTCTTCGCTTCCAAGTCCGTCGCCGAAGCGGTCTCCATAGGTGTTTGCCACGTCGCGCGTATGGCTGGCGGCAAAAAGCCCCTTCTGGTCGCCGACTCCCAGCACAAGTTGGCGGTCGCCGGCCCGCCCCGTCGCCTGCCGCGCGCGGCCCGGCTCGTATTCCAGCACCGACGCGGCCGCCCATGCATGGCAGTAGCCGTGCCACTCGGGAACGTCCGGGCCCGGCGGATGATTCTGCTGCTCCCACGGCGTGGCCTGAGAGCTGGTGAGATAATCGTATTTGCTCAAGGGCACGAGCAACTCGCCCTTGGCGATCGGCCACCAGTATCCCGACCAGGGTGTGTGGGTGGCTGCCGCCTGTTCCGTCTCGCCGGCGGCCCCCTCCGCCGCCGGCCCCACAACGGCCAGGCAGACCGGGAACAAGTAGACCAGCAATAGGCCGGCAATTCTCATTTGTGCGTCTCCTGCCGCGGGCCGGCTCCGGAATTGGCCCGAATGACCTTCACCAGCCGGCAGATCGTCGAACCGTTGTCGCAGTAGACGGGCCAGGGGCGTCCCGGCTGCCAGAGCTGGCGAACCTCGCGGCCGCCGCCTTCCAGGCGAACCTCGACGAGCGGCTCCTCGCCGAGCCCTTTGGCAAACGACTCGCCGACAAGCGACTTGGCCTGACGATCGTCGGCCGCGGCGATTGTCTGTTTCACCTGGTACGTGAAGCCCAAATCGCCGACGCCCTTGGTCCCCGGCGGGCCGGAGTACGACGTGTACGTGTACGCGTCCGCCGCCTTGGCCTCGCCGCCGCTGAACAGGGGAAAGTCAACCGGCAAGGCACTCAGCGGACCGAGAACCGGCGCCGGCTGGGCCCCGGCGAATTCGTAGCTCTCTGTGATCGTCCGAAATCCGCCGAGCGTGGGAATCTGCGTCTGGATTTGCCGCAGGGCGAGCGACTGGCGGTCGACCCACAAGACCGTTTCGGGCTGTTGGCCGCCCAACATCGGGCGGACCTCGATCCGGAAACAATCCGCCTCGAGCGACTTCTCATAACGCTGCACGCTGAATTGCCATTGGATTGCCGGGCTGGCCGCAGCCATGGCGATGTCGGACCGCGCCTGGAGCGGCCGGCTCGACGTTTCGACGATCCAGCGGTCTCCAAGCTCCCACCGCGGCACGAGTCGGTCCGCCCGAAGGCTTCGCGACTCCTGGACCGCGCCCTCGACCGGAGGCGAGACGCGGCCAGGGGAACCGGCCAAGGGCGGACTTGTCGCCACCGGCGCGGCTGGAGGTTGGCCGGCCGCCGGTGCACGGCTCAGCGCGACAATCCCCAGCACAACTCCGCAGGCTGCGCGAAACGCAATCCACATGACCGCACTCCTCGGAAAAGGAGGCCAGGGCCGGCCGGGTTTTTCCGCGCTGGCAACGGAACCACCGCGCAAGGACGAGTCCGGCTTCCATCAGTCCAATGGCCAAACGGGCCGCCGGGCCGACAGAGGGGCAACCGCGATCCCCAGATTCCGCTTCCACCGTCACCACCGTATTCTACACCCGCGGCAGCCCACCGCGCCAATCCCCGCCGGCGGTGTAGACCAGTTCTGGCGCAATTGGCCCGCCAGCCCTTGGGGAAATCTCAGGTCGCATCGCCCTGACGTTGATCTCGCCCGGCCGGAAGGCGATACTCAAGCGGGGACGTCCGCTGGCCGGCGCTGGCCAGGTCGGCTGGCGAGGTTTGACCTCATCTGCCGCGAGCAATGCCGGTCGCAATCAGGGACCATCAGCCAAACGATAGGAGGCCAACATGAGCCAGCGTATTAC
>JAMOAF010000713.1 GCA_023621895.1 Planctomycetota bacterium | reverse complement strand
CCAGGTGAAACTCGCCGACTTGGGGCTGGCGAAGGTCGTCGCCCGGGAAGTCACGGCCGCTTACACCGCGGCCGGCACGACTCTCGGCACGCCCGGCTACATGTCGCCCGAGCAGTTCGCCGACGCCGGTCACGTCGACCACCGGGCCGACGTCTTCTCGCTCGGTTCGACTCTCTACCAGATGCTCGCCGGGCAGCCTCCCAGGCGGTCGTGGCGCGGATGATGGCCAAGCGGGCCGACGACCGTTTCCAGACTTATGCCGAACTGGTCGATGCCTTGCGGAGGGGCCAGCAGTCGCTCGGCGAAACCGAGCAGCGCGTGACGGGCATGATCGCCTCCGCCTCCGCCCCGACCACCGCCTCCGGTCCCATGGACCCGGCCGCCATCCCGCGGCTGAAATCGATCCATCCCGCCGTGCCGACGGAAAACCGCGTGCTCCTAATCGTCGATATCCAGAACGATTTCTGCCCCAAGGGCGCGCTGGCGGTTGCCGGCGGTGACGAGGTGGTGCCGGTGATCAACAGGCTGTCGCGGCGATTCGCCCACGTGGTCCTCACCCAGGACTGGCACTGCGAGGACCACCTTTCGTTTGCCTCCTCGCATCCGGGCAAGCGGGCGTACGATCGAGTGGTCTTGCCTTATGGCGAGCAGATTCTCTGGCCCGACCACTGCGTCGCCGGGACGCCCGGCGCCGACTTCCACCCGGCGCTCGACCTGACCCACTGCGAACTGGTGATCCGCAAGGGATACCACCGGGAGATCGATTCGTATTCGGCCTTTTTCGAGAACGACCGGCAGACGCCGACCGGGCTGGCCGGATACCTTCGCGAGCGCGGGCTCGTGCGCCTGTTCCTTGTCGGCCTGGCGACCGACTTCTGCGTCGCCTACTCCGCGCTCGACGCGCGGCGGCTCGGTTTCGAGGTGACCGTGATCGAGGCCGGCTGCCGCGGGATCGACATCGCCGGCTCGCTTGCCGCGGCGTGGAAGGGTCAGGCGAGCGTTCCAACGACGATCAAGAACAGCGCCGTGCCGATGATCAGGCAGGTCAACGCGCCGAACCGGTCGGTCCACGAGCACGGCGGCGGCGAAAGCTCTCCCGAGGTTCGGGCGACCAGCACAATCAGGGCATTTACGGCGCAGCCGATCTCGACCAGGAAAAGCACCATCGCCAGGATGCCGAACGAGACGGCGCGGATTTCTTCAGGATCGGGCAGGCCGTGGGCGCCCCAGTAGATGATCCAAATGCCCAAGGCGCCGGCGACGACGATCGCCAGCGGGCTCAGCCAAAGCCACTCGCCGGCGCTGAGCGCGATCCTGCGGCCTCGAAACAGCCACTGCGAGCCCAAAACGATCGGTCCCGAGAGGGCGCCGCCCAGGCAAACGGCGACCAGAGCCAGGACCACGCTCCCCGTGTCGAGCGTCTCGAAGGCACTGCGGGCCGGCAAGAACACCACGGAAAAGGCAATCGCATAACCGGCCTGGAGCAGCAGTCCATCGAGAACCGTGAACTGCTGCCAAGGTTGGACGGGATGTTGGTGCGTGGAAGCCATGGACGGAAGAAATGGCCGCCGGCCGCCGGCCGAAATCGCCAACCGGCGGACCGCGGGCGGCAACCGCAAGATGTAGGGATGCCCGCTCATTATACGCGACCGGAAAACGGCGGAGCAGTAACGGCAGGAGCGATTCTCGCGGTCGATTCGCCAACCGCGGCTTCGAGCATCTTGAGCCAAGGCAGCTTCTGCCGGCTCAGCCGGCCGGGTCGGCCCTGGGCCTTGATTCACTAGGAATCGAAGCGGCGCAAACAAAACGGCGCCGAACCGCATGGGGCGGCGCCGTTGCGCTTCTTGACGTCCGCTCGGGCGGCTAGAGGGCGGCCATCTTCTCGATCAGGTCGCAGCTCCGCATGCTGTAGCCCCACTCGTTGTCGTACCAGCTCATCACCTTGAGCATGTTGTTGCCGACGACCATCGTCCACGGGGCGGCAAAGATCGAGCTGTGCGGATCGCCGATGATGTCCGTAAGCACGATCGGGTCCTCGGTGTAAGCGAGAATGCCCTTCATCGGCCCCTCGGCCGCTTCCTTCATGGCGGCGTTCACCGCGTCGGCGGTCACCGGCTTGGCGGTCTCGCAGGTCAGATCGACCACGCTGCCGGTCGGTGTGGGAACGCGGAGCGAGAAGCCGGTCAGCTTGCCCTTGAGCTCGGGGATCACCAGGCCGACGGCCTCGGCGGCGCCGGTGGTGGTGGGGATGATGTTCAGCGCGGCGGCCCGGGCGCGGTAGAGGTCCTTGTGGGGGAAGTCCTGGACGACCTGGTCGTTGGTGTAGGAGTGGACGGTCGTCATCAGGCCTTTGACGAGCCCGAACTTGTCGTTGATCACCTTGGCGATCGGCGCCAGGCAGTTCGTCGTGCAGCTTGCATTCGAGACGCACTTGTGGGCGGCGGTCAATCCGCGGTCGTTGACGCCGATGACGCAGGTGTAATCCATGCCCTTGGCGGGGGCGCTGATCACGACTTTCTTGGCGCCGGCCTTGATGTGGCTGTCAAAACCGGCCTTCTCGGCGGTCGCCGGAGCGCGGAAAACGCCGGTGCTTTCGAGGATGATGTCGGCGCCTAGCTCGCCCCACGGCAATTCGGCCGGGTTGCGAACCGCCATCGCACGGATCTTCTTGCCCGAGACGGTGATGTTCTCGTCGTCGTACTCAACCGTGCCGGGATAACGGCGGTGAATACTGTCGTATTTCAGCAGGGTGGCGAGGGTCTTGTTGTCCGTAAGGTCGTTGATGCCAACCACTTCGAACGCGTTGGGCTTGGCCATCAGGCCGCGAAACACGAGCCGACCAATCCGTCCAAATCCGTTGATTCCGACACGAATTGCCACTGGGAAGTCTCCTTTACTGGTTTCTTTCCTCTGAAGAAGATGCAAAACTGCCCTGGCCGCCGATCGACCAGGCACGAGGTTTATCCGAGCCGGCTGCATGAGGACTGCCCCCTCGCACCCGGCACGTCACCCCTGCCGCGCTCCCATCAAATTGAATCGGGCATTATACTGGTGGAAAAACGACGCCACAAGGACCTCGCAGCGCCAGATCATGTCCCACGAGACTCGCCCACATTGGAAGCTCCCCAGGGGGGTAACCCGCAGCCTTTGGGAATATGCCCATGCCGAGCATATTGCCACCGAGTACGACGAGTACTTCGCGGATAACCAGCTTTTTGACGTTGACGCCCAGGTGATCGCACGGCACTTCACCTCGCCGGGCGTCGTCGTCGACCTGGGCTGCGGGACGGGCCGCGCGCTAGTTCCCCTCGCTCGGAGGGGGTTCATGCCCGTGGGGGTCGATCTGTCGAACCACATGCTCCGGATGGTTGCCGAAAAGGCCGCTCGCGAGAAGCTCAAGATTCACCGCATCCGCGCGAACCTCGTTGACCTGGGTTTCTTGCGAGACGAGTCAATCGACTACGCGATCTGCCTGTTCAGCACGCTGGGAATGATTCGCAGCCGGGAGAACCGCGGCCGCACGCTCGACCACGTGTTTCGCATGCTCAAGCCGGGCGGCCTGCTGGTGATCCACGTCCACAATTACTGGTTCAACCTCTTCGACCGGCTTGGGCGGCGATGGATCGTCCGGAATCTCCGCGATTGGACCTTCAATCGCCAGATCGAAC
>JAMOAF010000182.1 GCA_023621895.1 Planctomycetota bacterium | reverse complement strand
TGGGAACCAGGAAACACAGCGTCAATCGTTACCTGGAATGATGAAAACGACGGTTTGGGGGCAAGGTTCCCAAGCCGGAGCTTGGGAACCAGGAAAGCGCCAGGATCACGTTTGTTCACCAGCCAGAATCTCGTCGAGGCTATCGACAAACAGGTCAAACTTCGCACCGGCGACCAGCCCACGAGCACCGGGGGCGATGGTGCGGCGGCGCTGGGCGAACTGCTCGGCGCCAACCAGCGGGCTGGTAATCCGCCATAAGGCGAGCGTCCGCGGATCGTCGATCCCCCCAGCATCTGCCGGATAGGCAAGCGTGCGCTGAGGAATGTCGGGGGTGATCCAATGGTACAGGAGCAGCCGCCCGGATGCGGGTCGAACGGACTCTGGCGGGAAGTCGCCGCCGGTCAGGTGAAGCACGATCGGCAAAACGGACTTGGCGCCATGCTCCCTGCAATGGGTTGCGGCGAGTTGGCTGATTGCCTCGAGCGCCGCGGCGGGAAAATCGGCGGCCGGGCTCGGGCCGCGGTCGACGAATATCGGCCGCGAGCGCTTCCGCTCCACGAGCCCGCCGATCCCGTTGGAGAGCTTTTCCGCTCGTTCTTCCCAGCGCAAGGCGCCGCCGGCCAGTTCGGCATCGGCGACGGTTTCTCTCCCGGCCAGCGGGCCGTCGAACCCGACCTCGAACCCGTCGCCGCCGTACGAGACGATGGCCAGGTGCGTATCGCCGCCGGCGCGGCGCGCAAGGCTGCCGACCAGGTCGTTGGCCTGCTGCCGCCGGCGCGACCACGCCGAACCAGCCGGGTCGGACCGCGAGCGGTCCAGCAGCAGGATCACCAGCGCGCGCTGGTAGCCGCGTGTCGAAAACGCCGCCGGAAGATCCTGAGACTCTCCGGGCGGCCCGACCGCCGCGGAGCCCGCCGGGGCGAACGCTCCGTCGGGGGCGGCCGCGTAGGCCTTCGCCAGCGAGACGAATCGGATCAGGTCGCCGATGGCGGCCTGGTACACCAACGCGCGGCCGCCCGGCGGAACGGGAACTTGAGCCGCGCGGAGCGCGGCGGCCAGCGCGTCGGGGAGTACGCAGGTTGCCGAGAACAACTCGCGAAGCGGGGCACTTGGCAGGTGCGCGTCGGTCGAGGGATAGAGCGTGGGCGGGATCCGGGTTGTCGCACCAAGTTGCAGATGGCACCACAACGCGCCGGCGGCGACCGCTTGATAGGCCTCGCCGCCAAGGACTTCGGCCGGGGGCAGCTCACTGCCAACGTGGAGGATCAGCGGCGGCCTGGCCGGCCGCTCGCCCGCCGCATGCAACTGGAGAAGCCGCCGGCAGCAGGCGACCGCCGCGTCGAAGGCGGCCGTGCCGCTGGGCGCCGGTACGTACCAGATGGGAAAGCGGATCGTCTCCTCGCGGGCCGGGTCGTACCCGCGGGCGCCGGGAATGCGGCGGACCCGCTCTTCCACGCTCAGCGTCGTGGCGGCCAATTCCTCGGATTGGACGAGTCCCCGCCCGGCGAGCCGGCCCGCCCAGCGGGGCGATGCTTCGCCGCGCCGGCCGCCGCTGGCACGATAGCCGACGACGGCAACCTGGACCGGCGGCCCGGAGGCCAACTGGTTGAGCATCGAGTTGACGGCCGTGGCGACGGTTTCGGCCTTGGTTCCGGCGCCGCCGGCGACCGGCGCGGCCATTCCGCGCGACTCGTCGATCAGGAAGATCACCGTCCCGGCACGTGTTGCGGCGATTGGATCGTTCGGCGATGGACTCATCCACTCGTGCCTCATCGAAGGCCGGGCGCCGCCTGCGTTCCCATGTTAAGGAACTGGATCAGGCAGACCATGTCGGCGTTGAAAGCCATCCCCCGAGCGCCGGGCCGGAGATGGAAACCCTCCATCGTCGCATGGCGGACGAACGGGTCGGGCAAGACGCTCGACATTTCGAACAGCACGCGGGCGAGCTCATCGGGCAGCCCGTCCCCATGCGCGGGGAACATGAACGGATCGGCCGCCGTCATGGAAAGGTGGCAGTTCAGCAGCAGCACGTTGCCGTCGCGGGTGCCCAGATTCTTCAGCGCTTCGGCATAGGGAATCGGATCGCCGTCCTGCGATTCACCGTCGGAAATGTGCACGACAATCGGCGGGAAGCTGGCCGGGTGCTGCCCAATCCATTGAGAAAGCAGGCCGTGGGCATGGTAGAGCATGTGGCACATCGGCGTGCCCCCCTCGGCCACCGGATCGACCCAGACGGGCACCTCGCAGGGCGCCTCGATCATCTCGCCGGTGGCCTCGTCGGGGATGAACTGAATCCGCTGATCGATCCGCGCCGGGTAGGTCCCGATTTCCGTGATGGAAACCAGGGAGCGCCCCGCCAGCGGGCCCTGCAAGGCCGATTGGATGATCGGGTTGGCGTGCTGGTCCGTGCGGTAACCGAAGACGCCCACGTCCATCCAGTCCTTGATGCCTTCGTCGCCACTGGCGCGGATCGCCATGTTCTGGAGCCAGCCGTTGATCGCCGTGACCAGTTCGTCGCACTTGCGGTTCGACGAATTGCCCAGCGGCTCCTCCATCGAGAACGACTGGTCGAGCAGAAACAGGAAGCAGGCCTTGTTCTGCCGGCTGATTTCTTGGCTGTACGGTGCGCGGGACATGGCGTTCCAGTCAGCAACAGGGCGAGCGGCGCGCCTGCGACCGGGCTGCC
>JAMOAF010000649.1 GCA_023621895.1 Planctomycetota bacterium | reverse complement strand
GGAATGCGCCGATTGAGATTTCCGAAGAAGCGATCAAAATCCTCGCAAGGCACGCGGAACTGGAGAAACTCAGTCTGGGCAATTGCCGCATCTCCGCAGAGGATTTTGCCCATCTCGCGGATCTCAAGACCCTCAGGAGCATTAGCGTCGGCGGCCGCGTCACTCCGCGATGTTTCATCACGTTGGCAAAACTGCCAGATTTCTGCGAATTCGTCCTTGTCGGTGGAACCCCGGAAGACAACCAGTCGTTCGCTCGTGCGATCGACGAGGAGACGCACCTGGCGATCGTCTCCCTCAACGGCCGGCTGAAACGGTTTGCGGCTAGGGAGCACACATTTCCCCTCGTGCACGGATCAATCCTTCGCGCGCTCGGCGAGGTGAAAAGCCTGGAAATACTCGATCTCGACGGGGCCATGGTCTGTGACGTCGCACTGGAGGATGTCGAATCGCTGCCAGCACTCGTCAACGTGCGCCATTTCGACGCAGGCGTTGTGCGCTATGCCGAAGGCGTCCCCGCGGAGGTTCGCAAGAAGGCCGATACAATCGTGCAAGACCTAACCCGGCGGGTCGGGGCTCGGCGGAAGGCCGCGGAAGACGATCGCCTCAGAGAGGCTGGGCTGAGGCCCTGACGGCGGCCAGGCGATTGTGGGTGTAGCATTGGGGAAGCGTTGCCTGTATCCTGGGAGGCATCGCTGGAAACTGCCTCAGGCTCGCCCCGGGGAAATCACGATGCTTCGCCACACGCTCCTGACGTGCCTCTTGCTCGGATTGTGCGCTGCCGGCTGGTCCACCGCCCGGGCGGCGGAGAAAACCGTCTTCGTCAAAGTCCAAGTCGATAGCGAGCACGCCGGCTACGAAGGCTATCGCGCGCTGGACGGCGACGCGGCCACGATGTGGCACACGGAGTTCGGCGGCGCCAACCCGCCAGGCCCCCACCAGATCACGCTCGACCTGGGCGCCGTCTGCGAGATCAGCGGCTTCCGCTACCTGCCGCGGCAGGGCGGCGGCAACGGCACGATCGGCCGATACGAGTGCTATATCAGCGAAAATGCCAAAGACTTGGGCTCGCCGGTCGCCGCCGGCGAGTTTGCACAAGAAGCCGCCGAGAACGTGATCGACTTTCCCGCCAAGGTCAAGGGCCGCTATTTCCGCCTTCGCGCGATAAGCGAAGTGGCCGGCCGGCCCTGGACTTCGATCGCCGAGCTGCGGCCGCTGGTCGAAGGGGTCGCCTTTCGAGCAAAGGACGCCGGGCCGATCGCGCTGGTGCACGAGGACGGCACCCCGATGAGCGAAACGGAGATTCAATATGTCTCGCTCTTGAGAGACCTCCGCAATCGGGGGCAATTCGCCAAGGCAGCCGCCGAGACGCACAACCCGCAGGCGCTGATCTTCGACAGCGACCGCGACCCGCTCGACATCGTGCTGCGGCGGACCGCGGCGCTGTTGGCCGACATCAAGACGATGCCGGGCGCACCCGATCTGGCAGGCCTGGAAAGCCAACTCGGCAGTCTCCAGAAGTCCGCCGACGGGACCAGCCTGGACGACGGCGACGGGCGCGTGGCTCTCTATGAAAAAGTCTGCCAATTGCGGCGGAAGATCGCCTTTGCCAACCCGCTCCTAGATTTCGACGAAATCGTCTTCATCAAGCGCCGCCGCGCGCTGTTCAACCACATGTGCGACCAGTATTACGGCATGGCGGCGGCGCCGGGCGGCGGCCTCTATGTCTTGCGCCGCGCCTTCAGCGACGAGCCGCAAGTCCGCGACGTGCTGGCCGGCGCGGTGGTCGAAAACGGCCGCCTCCAGGGCGAGCGGCTCTGGGGCGGGCCGAGCGGCGTGCTGCCGACCGCCGGGTTCGACGGCGAGGGGAACCGCGTCGGCGAGGACCCGCCCGGCGGGACGTTCCTTTCGCCCGACCTCTCCTACGATGCCCGCACGATCCTCTTCGCCTACGTGGAGAACCGCGGCGACACACGGCACCGGCACCACACCGACGCATCGCAGGGCCACTGGTACGAAGGCCGTTGCTACCACGTCTTCAAAGTCAATGTCGACGGCAGCGGCTTGCGGCAATTGACCGACGGGACGTGGAACGACTTCGATCCCTGCTGGCTGCCCAATGGGCGGATCGCCTTCATCAGCGAGCGCCGCGGGGGCTACTTGCGCTGCGGCCGCGTTTGCCCCACCTATACGCTGTATGACATGGCCGCCGACGGCAGCGACATCCAGTGCCTGAGCTTCCATGAGACGAACGAGTGGCATCCGAGCGTGAACAACGAAGGCATGATCCTTTGGACCCGCTGGGACTACGTCGATCGGCACGGTTGCACGGCCCACATGCCCTGGCTGACGACGATCGACGGGCGCGACCCCCGACCCTTGCACGGCAACTACGCTCCGCGGCCGGTTCGACCCGACATGGAGGTCGACTGCCGCGCGATTCCCGGATCGAACAAGATCATCGCCGTGGCCGCGCCGCACCACGGCCAGGCTTACGGCTCCCTGATCCTCGTCGCTCCCGACCGGCCCGACGACGACGCAATGGGCCCGGTGCGGCGGATCACGCCCGAAGTGGGTTTCCCGGAAAGCCAGGGCGGCTCGCAGACCTACGGCACCCCTTGGCCATTGAGCGAGGATTATTACCTGTGTGTTTACGACGCGAGCATGCAGCCGGGCGTCGGCCAGCAGGGGGGCGGCTACT
>JAMOAF010001169.1 GCA_023621895.1 Planctomycetota bacterium | reverse complement strand
CGTCGAAGACCTGGACCAGGCCTTATCCTTGGTGCAGGAGGCCAAAGAGACCGGAAAAGCTCTTTCCGTGGGCCTACTCGGGAATACGGCCGATGTTCTGCCGGAACTGGTTCGGCGCGGCTTCACCCCGGACGTGCTGACCGATCAGACGTCGGCCCACGATATGCTGAACGGCTATGTGCCGGGCGGGATGAGCTTCAGCCAGGCTCTCGCTCTGCGGCGGGACGACCCGAAAGAGTATCTTCGCCTTGCCCGGCGGAGCGCGGCCGAGCATGTCCGGGCGATGCTCACTATGCAAGAAAGGGGGGCCGTGACTTTCGACTACGGCAACAATATCCGCCAAGTCGCTTTCGACGAAGGCGTCAGCAATGCTTTCGATTTCCCCGGCTTTGTGCCGGCTTACATCCGGCCGCTCTTCTGCTCAGGCAAAGGGCCGTTCCGGTGGGCCGCTCTGTCCGGGGATCCGGTTGATATCCGGCGGACGGATGAATTGGTGCTGGAATTGTTCCCGGCAGATCGGAAGTTAGCCCGGTGGATCAAATTGGCGGGGGAAAGAGTCGCTTTCCAGGGGCTGCCTTCCCGGATCTGCTGGCTCGGATACGGGGAGAGAGCCAAGTTTGGTTTGGCGATTAATGAATTGGTCCGGAAAGGTGAAATCAGCGCCCCCATTGTTATCGGACGCGATCACCTCGACTGCGGCTCCGTCGCTTCGCCGCGGCGGGAAACGGAAGGGATGAAAGACGGCTCCGACGCCATCGCCGACTGGCCGATTCTGAACGCCCTAATCAACGCGGTCAATGGGCCGACCTGGGTGTCGGTGCATCACGGCGGCGGCGTCGGCATCGGTTACTCCATCCACGCCGGGATGGTGGTCTGCGCCGATGGCACGGCGGAGATGGCGGAGAGGCTGCAGCGGGTCCTGACGACCGATCCCGGTACGGGCATCCTGCGCCATGCCGACGCCGGCTACGAGGAAGCGGTTGACTTCGCGAAAAAACAGGGCGTGAAGATTCCGATGCTGAAATAACCGGGACATTATTCACCCGGCCCGGCGAGGTACGGCGGGAGATTGCCACGGAAGGCGGCGGCCGACGGATAGCCCGCCGATCGCCGCCGATTTTGTCAGCGGGAGGAGGAGTACAACATGGCCAAATTGATCGAATGTGTCCCGAATTTCTCCGAAGGCCGGGATCCGGCCGTCATCGAGGCTTTAGCCGCTGTTGTCCGGGGCGGCGACGGCGTTAAGCTGCTCGACGCCGCGCCCGAGATCAATCACAACCGGACCGTAGTGACCTGCGTGGGGAGTCCGGAAGGAGTCGAAGAAACGGCGTTCCGTCTTGCCGCCCGGGCGGCGGAACTCATTGATATGAGCCGGCACCATGGCGAGCATCCCAGGATGGGAGCGATGGATGTCTGCCCGTTTATTCCCATCCGCGACGTCGCCATGGCAGAATGCGTCGATATTGCCAAGCGGGTCGGGCGGCGGATCGGGGAAGAATTGGGTATTCCCGTCTATTTGTACGAAGAGGCGGCGTCCGCCCCGGCCCGGCGCAATCTGGCCGATATCCGCAAAGGACAATATGAAGGCTTTTTTGAGAAAATCCGCCGGCCGGAATGGGCACCGGATTTCGGCCCGGCCGTCATGAATGTAAAGAGCGGCTGTACGGTGGTCGGGGCGCGTTTTGCTCTGGTCGCTTATAACGTCAATCTGGGTACCGACAATATTGCCGTCGCCAACGCCATCGCCCGCCACGTCAGAAACCTGAGCGGCGGGCTGCGCTTTGTCAAAGCGATGGGAGTGCAGCTGGCGGACCGAAACCAAGTCCAAGTGTCGATGAATCTGGTCAATTATGAGAAGACGGCCATCTACCGGGCCCATGAGATGATTAAAATGGAGGCGCAGCGGTACGGAGTGTCCGTGGTCGGCAGCGAGATTGTCGGCCTCGTTCCCCTGGCCGCTCTGGTAAACTCTCTGGAATATTATCTGCAACTGGAGAATTTCCGCCCGGATCAGGTCCTGGAAAACCGGCTGAGCGAATAGGGGGAGAGAGATGGCGGATTTGCTGCTAAGGAACGGCCGCATCGTGACTTGCCGGCACCAAGGGCCAAAAAAAGGAGCGGCGATGTCCGACGTTGGCGTCATCGAGCGGGGGTATGTCGCCGTCGCCGGGGCTGAGATCGCGGCGGTCGGCGCCGGCGGCGGCGAGGAATACGCGGCGGGCGCCAAGATTATCGACGTGGGCGGCAAAACGGTGCTGCCCGGTCTTGTGGACCCGCACACTCACGCCGTTCATGCCGGTTCGCGGGAAAATGAAGTGGCGATGAAACTGAAAGGAGTCCCCTATCTGGAAATCCTCCGGCGCGGCGGCGGTATTCTGAGTACGGTGGCCGCCACCCGGGCGGCGAGTCCGGAACAGCTCCGCTCTAAGCTGACGAAGAGCCTCGACCGGATGCTCCTCTGGGGCACAACGATCGCGGAGGTCAAGTCGGGCTATGGGCTGAACTTCGCTGATGAAGTGAAATGCCTGGTACTGCTCCGGGAAATGAAGCACCCTCTCGACCTCGTCGGCACTTATATGGGCGCGCATGCCATCCCGACTGAATACAAAGAAAACCGGGAAGGTTATATCGAATTGATGCTCAGGGAAGTCATCCCCTATGTGGCGGCAAATCATCTGGCGGAATTTATCGACTGTTTCTGCGA
>JAMOAF010000088.1 GCA_023621895.1 Planctomycetota bacterium | reverse complement strand
TGACCCGGCGCAGCGAGCGCCGACGCGGGGACGAAGTAGGGCAGGGCGGCGCCGGCGGCCGCAGCGCCCAGGAAATCGCGCCGAGAATACGTTTCGGACGGCTTCATCAGGTCATCTCCTCATTACCACCAACATGGGTCGGGAAACCTGCGATGCAACAGCCTCATTCTGTCCGGTCGATCGGCTTTTCTGCCCGGCTATCGGTCCGGGGCTTTTTCCGCCAGCGCATATGCGCTCCAGGCGTCGATGATCTCGTCCTCGCTCAAGGCGCCGGGGTGGATCCACAGCCGGTAGTTGAGCGTCAGCGTCTTGCCCTTGGGCAGCGGCACCTCGCGGTCGCCCGGCCAGGCCGGCTGCACGCTCCTCCAGGGTGGATACTCGCCGGGCTTCGTGCCGCCTTCATCCGTCTGCGGCTGGTTCGGATAGTCGGGGTTCGTCACGCTTTCCAGCAAGACCATGCCGGCCGGGCCCTTCCCGCCGGGGAAACGCCCGGTCAGGTGATACCATGCCCGTCGCGGCGCGGCGCCGGGCGGGTCGATGTGCATGCGAATCTGGCGCTCGGGAAATTCCGGGAAGCTGCGGACCGAGAAGCCGCCGTAGCTGGCATGGGGGCGGCCGCCGATGCTCACCTCGTCGACCAGCGCCGTCAGCCGGACCTGGACATCGACGAAACGCCGCCGCGCGGTTGAGCGAAACGCGCGGATCAGCACGTCCTCGCGGACGATCGGGTCGCGATCGCCCCATTTCCACACGCACTCCGCCTCGACCACCGCCCACACCGGGCCGGCTTCCACGCGGTGCATCGCCACGGGGCGCGACCAGACCGCCCCGGTGAAGCCGGGCAGAATCTTCACCGCCCAGAGGTCGCGCGCCTCGTCCTTCCAACGCGTGATCGGCCAGGCCCAACTCGCCCCGCGATGGTGCGGATGGTTCTGCGAGTAGTCATCGGTGATCGCCTCGCCGTCCGGGCCGAACAGCGGCTGGATGTAGTCGCCCCGGGCAAAGTCCGGGTCGATCCCCGCCGGAACCGGCACCGTGCCATGGTTGTAGCGGAGCACCGGCAAGGAGCCCTCGCGGATGTCGACCGCTTTCAACTCGGTGTCGACCCGCGCGGTCAACTCCCCGCCGCACGGCTTGTCCGCCGTGACAATCCGGAACTGCCGCTGGCCTTTCGCGCCGGGCGGCAGAATCCACCACAGTTTTCCCGACGTGCTGCCGGCGCTTTCCGGCTCGAACTGCACCGCCAGCGGTTCGCCCCGGGCCGCGCCGCCGACCATCTCCACGACGCGGAGGCGCTCCGGCCGAACCTCGCCGCCGGCCAGCCGGCCGAGATCGACCTCCGCCGAGACCGGCGCCGCCACGCGCCCCAGCGCGCCCTGGGGATCGTCGATGATCAAGGTCTTAGCCGGGCCTTGCCCGGCGGAAACCGCCAGTAGGATCGCTGCGATCATGCTGATGTTCAATGCTGCCATCGTTGCTCCCTTTCCCTGCCGGCGCGGCCCGGCCGCGCCCGCCGGTCACTCCGTGCTGGCTTGCGGCGCCGGCAGCCGCACCGGACGGCCACTGGCGATGCTCTCGTAGCAGGCGTTCATGGCCTCGATCGTCGGCCGGTGCCAGCGGAGGTTGATCTGCGGCTGGCGGCCGCCGCGCACGCACGCGACGAACTCGTCCACCAGGCCGATCCACTCGTCGAAATAGGTGTATTGGACCACGTAGCGGTCGCGCGGGGCGCCGTTGTGGTAAACATTCGGGCCGAAGCAGTCGGCCATCAGCGTCCCCCGCTCGCCGCCCAACGTCAAATTGACTTCCATCCGCTTGGGAAACACCTCCCAGCCGGGCCCCGGCTCCGGCAACCGTTCCTCCAACCGCGACCACGACGGATCGAGCAGGAACGTCGAGCCGTCGGCCATCTTGCCGTTGACCAGCAGCAGGTCTTCCACCTCCAGGTCGGTGCGGATGTTCGGCGCCGCCTCGGCGTAGACGTGCTCGATCCGGCTGCCCGTCAGCCAGCGGACCAGGTCGAAGATGTGCGGGTGGTCGCAGAGCGCGCCGCCGCGGAAGCGGTGATCCCCGGCGGCCAGCGGAACGCGGCGGCCGTAACTCTGCTCGGGCGACCCCTGCCAGGGAAACGCCCAGACCGGCGAAAGCGTGATGTTCGTCGCCTGGATCGAGATCAGCCGGCCGATGGCGCCGTCGGCCACGAGCCGCTTGACCCGCTCGACGACCGGATTGTAGTGCAGCTCGAGCTCGATCTGGCAGACCAGCCCGGCCCGCTCCACCAGCTCGATCATCTCGTCGTATTCGGCCAGGTCGAACGTGGGGATCTTCATCGAGAGGATGTGGATTTTCCGCTCGGCGCAGGCTTTCATCTGCGCCAGGTGCTCGCTGTTGGCCGAGGCGAGCACGACCGCCTCGATCTCCGGGTGCCGGTCGAGCATCTCCTCGTCGCTGGCGTAGCAGGGGACCCCGTCGACGGCGCGGTGGAATCGCTGGCGGACCACGTCGTCGGCGGCACTCGCCGCGATCCACTCCAATCGCGGCGAATCGCGGAGCGTCTGGAAGTACTTCCGCGTGTGGCCGTGGGTCAACGACATCATGGCGATCTTGATCGGTTTCACGCATCTTCTCCTGAATCTGCTTCCACGCGGAGTCGCTCGCCGCGCTGCTCGGACTCGAATGCCAGTTCCACAAGTCGCCGCAGCCGCCGGT
>JAMOAF010000454.1 GCA_023621895.1 Planctomycetota bacterium | reverse complement strand
ACCTGCAATCAGGGTGTATTCTCCACCGTACGCAACCCCGGTCATCAATTGGTTAGCCTTTTTGACATGCGGCTGCTGGTCCCAGTAGCCCGGCGCAGTTACCAGGCCAGTATCGTGCACTGTAAGCCCTGTGAGATCTAGCACCTTCCCCGTGTCAAAAACGGCAACTTCGTATTTCTCCCATAACTTGACGCCGCTGTTGGCGAAGAAATCGATCTGCTTACGGTCTTCAGCGTCGATGGTTTCGTTTCCGTTGGTGTCGCCCGGAGTATAGCCACTGTCGTACTGGAACTCGAGGTCGATTGTGGCGCCTTTCTTAAACAGAGATACATAGTCTTGGCTCGCCTCGTCCCATCGGTAGAGGTGAACAGCGAGTGCATCTGGGCCTTCGTCTGAGTGAGCCACGTTGGGGAAGCCGTCGGGGGGCCTTCTGGTTCGAATCGTATGCTCGCCCTCGTCATACTCCCACGCGCTGGGTACTTTAAGCCCGTTCCACGCCGCGGCGTGCAGGGTCGAGGTCCTGTAGCGGACGCCGAGGTTCGATTTCGTTCCGTCGGGTGCGCTCTCGTATTGCAGCGTCTGGTTGTCTTCGGCGAACGTGAACGTGTTCTGGATGCCGGGGTTGGGATGGACCGCGACGATCAAATTGTCGCCGAAGGACTCGCCCGGGATGCTTATGATCGCCTTGCGAACGTTCGTCGTCGTGTAATTCGGGTCATCGCTGAAGACGAGCATCTCGGTGCCCCACAAGAACGACGGGCTGACGCGATTGTCCTGCACTTTGCCCGCCTCGGCGTTCTCGGCCGACCACGACTCGGTCGGATCATCGATGATGTTCACGCCGTCGTCTGCCGTCAGGTCCTTTGGATCGTACCAGTTCAGGTAGACCGTCCCCTTCAGGCCGCTGGGGATCTCCGTCGTCCTGACCATGACTCTCGCTTCGTTCAACTCGGGATCCGTGCTGAACGTCGGGTACACGCGCCACCGGTCGTTGTAGAAGTCGCTCGCGCCGGGTGGGCTTGCCGGCTTGCGCAACTCGGCCACGTGGATATCTTGGCCCCCCGCGTTCGCAACGCTGCGAGAGAAGACCGCCGGCTCCCACTCGATGCCGGCGTGCTCGACGTTCTCGCTATCGCGCCAGCTCTCGATGTCCGCCATGAAGTAGCGGCGGGCCAAAGCGTCGTCCCAAATCAGGCCCGGCACTTCGGGCGGGTTTGGCTCGCTGTAAACGATCCTGGGCCTCACGGCGTAATCGCCACCGACGACGTCCGCCCAACCGTCCGACCAGTTCTGGCGATTCGATTTGTCGATCGCGGGGTCTTCGTAATCCTCCCAACTCATGCGGTGCCAGTCGATCCTGGATTTGACGGATTCCAGCCGCTGATCGGTGTAGATGATCTCGGGCGGATCCGTCGTCACTCGCCAACGGTACTCATTGACGTGCCACAGGACCGTTCCGTTTTCGTTCGCGTCCTCAGGGGCGTGCCAGCCGATCGCCTCGCAATCGTCGCATCCGCCGGAGGGCCCGGGCCCGTCCGGTTGGTGCTCGCTACAATAGCCGGCCTCGCCCCACGCGCGTTCCTCGACCGTCCAACCGGTAATATCGTACAACGACACGGTAAAGGTCAGAAGGGCCGTGCCGCCGTTGCCGTCATCCGCGGTCACGACGATCGCGGTGTCGCCGCTGGCGCCCGAAGAGAACGTGAACGAGAACAGGCAAGCGGTCACGCCAGGCCATTGATCCAGGCGGTCGAGCGAGACGCCACTCACGACCGCGTCGTCATAAGCGGTTACGTCCACGGCGACGTAGTCCGCGTCGATGTCGTAGACCCAGACATCCAACCAGGCCGTTTCGCGGTTCCACCGGAGGTCTTCCCGCGTCTCGCCCCCGGAAAACCAGGGCTCATGGTTCTCGCCACCAGAGCCTCCCGAGCCGCCGCTGCCGCCGGACATGGCGACGAAGCCGCCGAGGTCCGGGCTGCGGAGGGCTCTTGGCGGGGGCGCCAGATGCAGGGGGCGGATCGCGCCGTGCTCGCGACCGGCCGGTTGAGTCGGCGCCGCCGGTTGGCTCTCGGGCGCGACGCCCGACGCGAGAGTCCCCGAAACGCCGGCCGCGGGCGCGGGCGAGGTGTCGCCCGTTGTGGCGGGGCCTGGCGGAAGACTGGACGCAACGGCGAACCGCCACGGATCGAACCGGCGGGGCCAGTGAGAAAACATCCCACTGAAGAAGTCGGCCGGCCACGATGCGTTCGAGCTGGCCGGCGCGGGATCGGCCGCGGTCTCGGTGGCGCGGGTCTCGGGCGAGCGTTGCACCGCGGCAAGGCTCGAAAGCGGCTCGGACCGTGGGGCTTCTGGATGGACGATCGTTCGCGGCACACGGAAGGTGCGATCGCTCAAGCAGGTCGCGCCGAGAAGACCTGCCAGCGGGGCCTGGCCATCCGGGCCACTTGCGATCCCTTCGGAAGGGCGGTCGCCGAAGCCGAACCAAGCGGCGCCGACCATCAGTCCCGCAATACCCGCACCAGGGGCCGCGCGAACCTCCCGTAGCTCGGGCGACTGCAAACGCCTGCCGGCACGCAGCGAGCGCCGTGAGGCCTGTCCCTTGGCCATGACACCTCCCCCTATCGTGGAGCAGTAAAGACGTGCGCCAAAGCGATGCTGACCGTGAGTCTAGCGATCGGCGCCAGTCTGTCAACACCTTATCATAGAA
>JAMOAF010000027.1 GCA_023621895.1 Planctomycetota bacterium | reverse complement strand
TCTCCCATACCGCCATACCCAAGTGTGCTCCCGATATGGCGCGACCTTGCATGAATGGACCGTCGGTTTTTAGAAATCCGCTTCGTTAAGCGCCAGCCCTACCTGGTGACTGAACCGCGTACACACCCACAGGTTTCCGGGCGCCGGTTCAAACAGGTAGGGATAGGAAAGCCCTCCGCGAGCGCGGCGGGCAATCACCACCGGATTCCAGACCAATGCCAGCCGGCCGCTCTTGAGCCGCAACAAGTGGCCGGGAGCGCTGCTGGCGTCGATCCGGCTGGGGCCGATTTCTCGCCACCAACGGCCTTGGTCTTCCGAAAACGCTTCCCAGAAACGGTCCCAATTCGTGCGGATGAGCATCAGCAGCCGCCCGTCGTCCAGTTCGGCAAGCGTCGGCTCCATCGCGCCGTCGTGGTGGCCGTGGCCGCCCAGGTCGATGAACTGATCGCTGTGCCACGTCCGCCCGTCATCGTCCGAATAGTAGGGCCGGATCTCGTGCCGGCCCGGATCGCGGAACAGGTCCTGCACGGGCACGGCGATCCGGCCCGTGCGGGTCTGGATCATGTCGATCAGAGCACCGCAGTACCCGTCGAGAATCATCTGGCGATCGATCCAGGTCTTCCCGTCGTCGAGACTACGTATCGACCACACGTCCAGGTTGACATCGTCGGCCGGCGCCCGCCTGGCATCGTCCCAACTCCACTTGAAGGTCGACTGGTCCGTAAAGACGACGACGATCGCGCCGGACCGCGTTCGTACGGCGACGCTGTTGCCGGGCACGCCCGGTTTGGGACCATCGTAGATCGGCTTGGGGTCCGACCAGGTCTTGCCGCCGTCGGCGGTGACACTGGCCGTATTGCCTTGAAGGCACAGGACACTGCCATCGGACAGATGGACAAAGGGCCCCAGTTTCTTGAACGGCAGCAGGCTGCACCGCGGCTCGATCCATATTTCGTCCTCCGCGGAAGCCGTCGCAGAGAATGGAAACACCGCGAGGACGGCAATCACCGCTGCAATGCTGCGAGTCATCTTGTTGCTCCCCAACTTGAGGTTCCGATTCACGGGGCCTTGTCGCCGCCACGGCCCCCACGGCGGTTGTCCGGCTTCTGCACAGTCTTACTGGCGAACATGCGTGTGTCAACCGAGCCGGACTTCCGCGCGAATCCGGCCAGCCATCCCGTGGTTAAGGCCGGAGATGCGGATGCCGGCTTGAAAGGCGTCAGCCGGCTGACTGTTGCATCTCCCCGGCCCGTGCTGCACAATACGGCCAATGGTCGTAAACGCTTTGTTATGAGGAGGAACATCCGATGCAGCGAAAACTGTCCGCAACGGCAGCCGCGACGATCCTTGGCTGGGCCGCGTTTTGCGGCGCGGCCGACAGTCAATCGCGTTGGGTGCATCCGCTCTGCCATCCGCTCGAGGCGACCAGCAATGGTCCGTTCGTGCAGTTGGCGGACGGCAGCCTGTTGACGATCGACAAGACGGGAATCCGCGCCAGCAAGGACGATGGTGTCACGTGGTCCGAGGGAACCCCGGTTTGCCCGGGAATCGCGGGCGGGCCTCCGGGCCGGCAAGAGCCGGCGGCGTTTTATGTAATCCGCGCCCGCAGCGGGGCGCTGGTGGCGATTTATCTGGACTTCACCACGTACCGGTTCCGCTGGGACGAGAGCACCAACGAGCCGCTCGACTGTTGTCTGGAGATCTGGGCGGTTCGCAGCCTCGATGGGGGCAAAACCTGGACCGATCGGCAGCGCGTCCTGGAGGGCTACAATCCCAATTTCTTCGGCTTCATCCAGACGAAATCCGGCCGGCTGATCGCCGCCGTGCCCCACCTGGTTCCCAATCCGGGCCGCTACGTGGCGTGCTCGCTGTTTTCCGATGATGACGGAAAGAGCTGGAAACGCAGCAATCTGATCGACCTCGGCGGACATGGCCATCACTCCGGCGCGATGGAGCCCTCGGTGGCCGAACTGGACGATGGCCGGCTGATGATGCTGATCCGCACCCACTGGGGCCGTTTCTGGGAAGCCTATTCCGACGACGGCGGCCTCTCCTGGCGAACGGTCCTGCCCAGCCAAATCGAGTCCACCAGTGCGCCGGGCTATCTGCGGAAGCTCGAAAGCGGCCGGCTGGCCCTGGTCTGCAACGGGAAGACGGGCCGCAAGGAACTGCTGCTGTATTTCTCCGAGGATGACGGCAAGAACTGGACGCCGCCGGTCGTCATCGCGCGCCAAAAAGACGGCCAGATCAGCTATCCCTTCATGATGGAGCACGGGCCCGGCGAGTTGTGGATCACCGCTGGATTCGCCCCCGTGCCGCTGCGGCTGAAGGTGAACGAGCAGTCGTTGGTTGCAGAAGCGAAACAGACTCGAACTCCGGCCCCGAGATAAGCGCGTGGATTTGCCGAGTTCGCGTCTTCGTCCGGGATTTCAGTGTTGGTAGGCGGACGACCAAGATCGTATACAACGGACTACAAAGTCCACCCCTTTCGATAGGGCGGATTCAACAGGCCGTCGGCCTCGTCGTCGCCGATGATCTTCATGGCGATCGGATCGTACTCGCATGGCCGTTCGACCAGGGAAGCGATGTTTCCCAAACTCAGAAACTCCGCCGCCGGGCCGGAGTAGTCAAAATTAGAGATCGCTCTTGGCCCCCCCTTGCACGCGGCGGCCCATTCGCGCTCGTGGCTTCCCGAACGGGGCAGCCTTTGCGGCGGGCCGCCGGCATCGGGGAAACTCTTCTCGGGCAACAACGTGCACATCGAATTGTGGAAGTTGGCAAAAGCCATCCCCTTCTCGCCGATCATGAGCACAAAGGAATTCGGCACCCAACTCCCCTTGTTGACGAGCGGCCGGCCGGCGAGCTTTTCCAGACGTTCGAGAACGGCACGGCGCTGGGCATTCGATTCGAGCGCCTGGTG
>JAMOAF010001075.1 GCA_023621895.1 Planctomycetota bacterium | reverse complement strand
GGCCCAGCGCGCCACGCCGGAGGGCATGCGCTACTACGCCGACCTGGGGCTGGGAGGCGTGGTGTGCAACGTCGACTTCCGCGAGTACCTCACGTCCGACGAGCACTGGAAGACACTCGTTGCCGGTGTCGAGTCGTGCGCGGCGCTGGGAATGGTCGTCTGGCTCTACGACGAAGAGGGCTATCCGAGCGGGTCGGCGGGCGGACTGGTCCTCAAAGACAATCCGGCCTACGAGGCCCTGGAACTAGCCCTGGACCGGAAGGGCCCCGATGCCTTCCTGGTCCGCCCGGCCTACGAGCACACCCATGCCAGCAACAACTTCCACGCGGCCCGCCGTTACGCCAACCTGATCGACGATCGGGCGGTCCGCTGCTTTATTGAAAAGACCCACGAGGCGTACTGGCAGCGACTTCAGCCCCATTTCGGCAAGACGATCCGGGCCGCCTTCACCGACGAGCCCTCGCTGATCGCGATCAACATCGGCCAACTGCCGGACGACGTGCGAAAGAAGGTCCGCGTCATCGATCCGGTCGACGAGTCGCTCCAGCCGTTGCCCCGCGTCCCCTGGTCCTACGACCTGGCCGAGCAGTACAAGAAGCGCCACGGCGAGGACCTCGAACAGAGCCGCCGCAGCCTCTTCGAGGGCCAATCGCCCGAGGACCGCAAGGTCCGCCGGCAGTTCTGGAGCTTGATCGCCGACCTGGTCGCCGAGCGGTATTTCGGCGCATTGCAGACCTGGTGCCGGGCGCACGGCATCGCCTCCTCCGGCCACGCGCTGTGGGAGGAGCAGATTCTGCATCACGTGGCGCTGGAGGGCAACGGGCTGAAGTGCCTGGCGCGGATGGACATTCCCGGCCTCGACCTTCTCAACTCCGACCCGATGGCCGTCAACCACTCCGGCTGGCTGACGGCCGGACTGCCCGCCTCGGCCGCGATGCTCGAAGGGCGCCGCCGGGTGATGACCGAGGTCTCCGACTTCAGCCAGAAACTCGGCGGCCAGGGGCCAGTCAGCCTTGATGAGATGCGCGCGGCCGCCGCCTGGCAGGCCGCCTGGGGAGTCACCGATTTCACTCTCTACTACGACCCGGCCGACCGTCCGGCGGAAGCCCATTGCGCCTATTGCGACTTCGTGGGCCGCCTGAATGCAGTCCTCAAACCGGCGCGGCGCGAGGCCGGCGTGCTCCTCTACTACCCGATCTACGATCTCTGGGCCGAGTACCTGCCGGTGGCCGAGCCGCTCAACCTGGCGTCGCAATCGGCCCGTGCGCGGAAACTCGTCGGCTCGTTCATGCGGCTCGGGCAGGATTTGCAGCGGAGCCAAATCCCCTTCACGCTCACCGATCACGAGTACCTGGCCTCCGCCCGCACGGACGACGCAGGCGGTTTGAAGATCGCCGGGGCGGCGTATCGGGCGATTCTCCTGCCTGACGGCGCGGAATTGCCCCCCGCCGCCGCCCGAGCCGTGGACAAGTTCAAGGCCCGCGGAGGGCTGGTGGTTGCCGACGGCGCCGACGGCAAGACCCTCGACCGGGCGGCGCTCGTCGAATTACTGCGGCCTGCCGTGCGCCTCGCCGCCCCGTCCGACCAGATTACCCTGGGGCGATTCAGTCGTGATGGCCGGGCGATCCTGCTGGCCGCGAACGTCAGCTCGAAGCCTTACCAGGGGCGGCTGAGCACCGGTATGGCCGGCTCCTGGCTGGTGTTGAACCCAGCCGACGGCTCCCACGAACCGGTGGAGGCGGATCGCGACGGATCGCTGCCGCTGGCACTGGCGGCACACGAAACAACGATTTTGGTGCACACGTCCTTCCTTCTTCGGAGATCCAACCCATGAAAATTCTTCAGACTACCCTGTTGTTCTGCCTGACGGCCGCCGTGGCGTCGGCGGCCGCGCCGGAGAACTACCGCAGAGAGTGGCGCGACCCGGCGGTCAACGCGCGGATCGATCGCAACATAGAGAAGTACCGCAAGGGCGATGCGGCGCTGACGATCGTCGACGCCGCCGGCAAGCCGGTCCGCGGCGCCGAGGTCGAGTTGTCCCAGGTCAGTCACAAGTTCCTTTTCGGCTGCAACGCCTTCGTGCTGGGCCAACTCCAGCCGGACGAACTTGAGCAGCGGTACGAGGAGGGCTTCGTGAAGCTGTTCAACTTCGCTACCGTGCCGTTCTACTGGCATGCCACGGAGCCGGCCCAAGGCGAGTTGCGCTATGAGGAGCCCGCCTCGGACATCTGGCGCCGGCCGCCCCCGGCGCGATTCCTGCCCTGGGCCGCAAAAAATGGGATCACCCTCAAAGGGCATCCGCTGCTCTGGCACGCCTACAATCCGCCGTGGCTGCCGAAGGACGCCGGCGAACTGCGCAAGCTCTACCAGAAGCGTTTCCGTGAAATTGCCAGCCGCTTCGGCGGCAAGATCAACATCTTCGACGTGGTCAACGAGTCGCTCGTCTGCCCGCAGAGCTACCCGCTGTTCACACCCGACCGCGATTACGTGCGATGGGCGTTCCAGGAGGCGGCGCCGCTGTTTCCTGAAACGACGACGCTGATGATCAACGAAGTGACGGGCTACAACTTCTCGCCGTCGTCGAACAGGTACTTCGACCAGGTCAAGACGCTGCTGGCCCAAGGCGCTCGGGTTCGCGGCATCGGCTTCCAGTACCACTATTTCCGCCGTGAAGCCCTCGACAAGCACCTCGCCAGTCCCAATTGCAGTCCCGGCATGATG
>JAMOAF010000700.1 GCA_023621895.1 Planctomycetota bacterium | reverse complement strand
CCTGGAATCGGCCGGCGCACAGAGGTATCATGGCCTCGAGCGGTGCGTGAAGCGCCGCTGCATGTTGAATCGGGAGCCCTGGGGGAAGGGGAAGGGTCGCCTGTAACCTCTGATCGCCCATCACCGTTGCGTCAAGGAGTCGTTCGTGCCGGTTATTTCCAACTCGATCCGCGTGGGTCAAAGCAATGTTCACTATCTCGAATCGGGGTCCCACGCGACCAGCGCGGTTGTCTTGTTCCACGGCGCCAGTTTCCAGGCGGAAACATGGCGGCAGATCGGCACGTTGGATGTTCTGGCCAGGTCGGGCTACCACGCGATCGCCATCGATCTGCCCGGCTATGGCGAGTCGGCGGCCGGAAACGTCGAACCGAAAAAATGGGTCGGCCAACTGCTCACGGAGCTGGAGATCGAGCGGCCGGTATTGGTGGCGCCTTCCATGAGCGGCCGGGTGGTCATTCCGTGGCTGCTGGCCGGATCAGACGCGGCGTCGGGGCTGGTCGCCGTGGCGTGCGTGGCGATCAAGGAAAACGCCCGGAGCCTGAAGAAGATTCGCGTTCCCGTCCTGGCCGTCTGGGGTGAACACGACACGGTCGTGCCGCAACAGCAGGCCGATCAACTGGTGGCCGCCGTGGCCGACGGCGAAAAGGTGATCATTCGCGGGGCGGGCCACGCCCCTTACATGAATGATCCCGGCGCATTTCACGTGGAACTGCTGAAATTCCTTCAGCGGGTGTTCAAGACTTGACCACGCCCCCGGCCGGCCCTACTGGCCGACGGTCAAGGTCACCGGCAGGCCCTCGCCCGGGGCGATCAGGAAGTTGGTTACCGTGTAGGCCAGCTCGATCGGGCCCTGGGGATTATTGGTGCCGATCTTCACGAGGCTCGTCGACCGCGGGGGCAGGGTGGCCGTCGCCGGCCCGAGCGAACCGGTCCGCTGCAACTGGACCTCGATGTCGGACTTGTTGCGAACCATGATCAGGACCTGGTTCTTGGCGCGGTAGTGGGGCGGGCTGATTTCGACCGACGCTTCGAGCAGCGCTTCGAGCCACTCGCGGCGGCCGATCATCTGGTTGGTGAACCAGACGGCGGTGCGGCCGGCCAAAAGGGCCTCTTTGAGGCCCGCCAGCGATTTCTCCTTGGCGAACACCAGCGTCATCGTGCGATGGTTGCCGGCGGTTGTCTGGTCGTTGATGTCGGGCTGGTGGATGTCGGTATTGCCGAGCATCGTGAGGTTCTTTTCCAGGCACCAGCGGTGGGCCGTCGGGTAGTAGCTGTCGCCGTTGCAGACTTCCATGCCCTGGAACCACTTGTTTTCAAACAGCGTCGCGTGGACATCGAGCCACTTGCCGGCCTCCTCGCCTTTCCAGCCCTGGTGATTCCAGAAGACAAAAGCGCCCTGCAAGTTCGCCTGGCGGACCGCTTCGACGAAGTCGGGCACGGCGAGCGGTTCGACCCTGTCGAGGAAGATCGCGTTGAAGTGGCCGGGCGGAGTGTCGCGCGTGATCTCGGCTCCCCGGGGGAAGAGCAGGCCCATCTGGGCGGCTTTTCCGGCCGAGAGCTCGAACGGGCGGCCGTGATTGGTGGGGATGTCGTCCCTGTGCGGCTGGTATTCGATGTGGTCGGTCAGCGATGTCGCGTCGAGCCCAAGACGCCAGGCTTCGTCCACCCGGACGGTCGGCCAGACAGTGCCGTCTGAAAACACCGAGTGCGAGTGCAGGTCGCACTTGAGCGTGTGGTAGCCCGGCAGGTCCGGAAAAGCGATCTCGTGGCGAACCTGGGCCGAAACAGGCAGCACGGCCGCGGCCAGGAGAAAAAACGCGGCGAGAAGTGGGAGCAGACGCTTCTGCATGGTTCTACCTCGCGATTGGGAGGAACGTGGTCAGTAATCCGCCGTCCATCTTTCGAGCGATTGGGTCTGGCGCGGACTTACGAAACACTATAGCCGCCCGAACGGCCGCCGGCAACTAAGCCAAGAAATGCCGAGCCGTCGCCGGTCTTGCAGGCGGCGTCACCTCGGCTGCGCCCTCGATCGCCGAGAGCGCTAAGGAGATGGCCGAGCGGGGCGGCGTGTTCGCGCACCCCGGCGAGTGCTACCGGTCGAGTATCACCTACAACCCGGGCTTGAAACGCTATTTGTGGTGCCAGACCGACCCGGACAGCAGCCATCGGCAGGGAGTGCGGTTCGAGGGCGGTTTTCGCATTTACGACGCGCCCGAGCCGTGGGGGCCGTGGACAACGGTCTTCGCCACGGAGCATTGGGATGTCGGCCCCGGCGAAACCAGCAGTTTCCCCACGAAGTGGATGAGCGCAGACGGCAAGACCATGCACCTGGTTTTTTCGGGCGAGGACTGCTTTTCCGTTCGCCGGGCGAAGGTCAAATGCCGCGGCGAATGACCCGGACCGCAAAGGCCGCCAGCCTGGATTTTCATCGGGCTGAATTGCCCACGCGAACCCCGCTTGACGGTACGGTTATATGCCGTAGAATCAGCAGAAGGAGGGCTACCGGCAGGTAGCCTCCCTACTGGACTTCGTGGGCCTGGAGTGGAGGGTCATGTGCGAAGTGCAGTCTCTATACCCCGGGCGGTTTCCTGAGTCCAAAACCGGGCAAGCGGGAACATCTTCGGCTCCTTGGCAGCGTCCTGCCGCTCTGTGCCAGGTTTGGCGGTCTGGTTCTCTATCTTCCTCGATATTCGTGTTTTCGGAGCGTTGCTGCGCGAATGG
>JAMOAF010000646.1 GCA_023621895.1 Planctomycetota bacterium | reverse complement strand
GACGATCTCGAACCCGATCCGCTCGACCCGCAAGTCCTTTATCGCACGACGCGCTTCAGCCGCCTCGTTCGTTCCGCTTTTATCCAGGAATTGATTGGCGTCTCGAAAGTCGCCGAGATGTTCCAAGTCACGGTCGAGAGGGCACAGGAAATCGCCACGGACTGGCTGAGGCCCAAGCATGAGCTGGTGGGAGACGGCCCTGTATGACACATGCTCGTTGATCACGCTCGACAAGCTGTATCAGGAGCGGCCAAGCCTTTCACAGTTCTTTCCGTTGGCTCATCGAAAGGATTATCTGCTTGGTATGCCGAACCCGACATGGCGTGACCTGAAGCGATACAGGTTTCCTGACTAGGACCTGTCCAAGAACCATGCAGAACGCCTCCCCCACCCGAAACAAAGTAGCCGCTGTTTCGGATGGCGACCCAGCCGGCCCACCAGGAAGCCTGTCCAGTCGCCGGATCTCATCGAGGCATGCGCGGGGCCGCCAACAGTTTCACGCGCCGCGACGGGCGGCCGCCTCACCAATCGACCCGTTTCTGGTTCAGAAAATCATCGATCGATTTCGACGGACGCGGGCTATTGTCCTGGAAAAGCGACCACGAGCTCTTCTCCTGCTTGCCCTGCGACGTGGCGGCCTTCGCCTTGGCGGGCTTGCGATCGAAGAAACCACCGTGCCCCGGACGTTCGCGGAATGTGCTGCATCCGCACAATGCCAGCCCAAGCAAAAACAACGCCAACGCGATCGGCAGGCTTGCGTGCCGTCTCCCTGGACGTCGCTTCCATCGCATGGCAACACCCTCTAGCAGCCTGTTGGCGGGCGTCACGTGACGCCCCCGCCAAAAAAACCCTCCGCCCGGCGATTGCCGGCGCCGGAGAACGCCCCTCCGGGCGGACCGCCCGCGCAGTCCATCGGCATCGATCAGGCAGGGGGGAGAGTCTCGCAGATTCCACCCCACGCGTCCAGCCCGATTTTCGATCCAATCCCCCGTCACGCACCCCACCAAAGAGCGGCCTACACCGCCCCAGTCCCCAGTCTTTCCCAATCGCGACCAATCTGCTCACCCCCACTGGCTTTCTTGTTGTCCAGAGGCGACAATCGGGACACGTTTCCCGCCGCGCCGTTGCCGTAAGCGGCTGCCGCCAGCCGGAAACGCGCGCAGGGCCGGCCGCCGCACAGCGATCGAGGAGTATGCCACGGTGCCCAACGAAGCCATCGAAAACACCTACCGGGCCGCCAGGCAGCGCTATGCCGACTGGGGAGTCGACACCGACTCGGCCATCCGCCGGCTGGGGCAAATCGCCATCTCCATGCACTGCTGGCAGGGCGACGACGTCGGTGGGTTCGAGTCCGATGCGGGGCTGACCGGCGGCGGAATCATGGCCACCGGAACATACCCCGGCAAGGCCCGCAACGCCGACCAGTTGCGCGGCGACCTGGAAAAGGCATTCGGCCTGATTCCCGGCGCCCACCGGCTGAATCTCCACGCCATCTACCTCGAGACCGGGAGTAAACCGGTCGACCGCGACCGGATCGAGCCGGCCCATTTCCAGCGCTGGATCGATTGGGCCCGGCAGCTCGGGATCGGCATGGACTTCAACCCCACCTACTTCTCCCATCCCAAGGCGGCCGACGGCTTTACCTTGGCGCACCGCGACCCGGGCATCCGCCGCTTCTGGATCGACCACGGCATCGCCTGCCGCAAGATCGGCGCGGCGATCGGACGCGAGCTGGGAACGCCCTGCGTCACGAACACCTGGATTCCCGACGGATTCAAGGACGTCACCATCGACCGCCTCGCCCCCCGGCGGCGGCTCCGGGAGTCGCTCGACGAAATCTTCCGCGAGCCGATCGACCCAGCCTGGAATCTCGATGCCGTCGAGTCGAAGCTGTTCGGCATCGGCTCGGAGACCTACGTGGCCGGCTCCCACGAGTTCTACCTCGCCTACGCCGTCGCCAATCGCAAACTGCTCTGCCTGGATGCCGGGCATTTCCACCCCACCGAGACCATCGCCGACAAGCTCTCGGCGGTGCTCCCCTTTACCGGCGGAATCCTCCTCCACGTCAGCCGCGGCATCCGCTGGGACAGCGACCACGTCGTGATCCTCAACGACGATCTGCGGGCGATCGCCGAAGAGATCGTTCGCAACGAATTCCTCGGCCAGGTCCATATCGGGCTCGACTACTTCGATGCCAGCATCCACCGCGTCGCCGCCTGGGTCATCGGCATGCGCGCGATGATCAAGGCACTCCTCTGGGCGTTGCTCGAACCGGCCGAGCGGCTCCGGCAACGCGAAGCCGATGGCGACCTGACGGGGCGGCTGGCGATGCTCGAAGAGATCAAGACGCTCCCGTTCGGGGCCGTCTGGGACCAGTATTGCCTGCACAAGGGCGTCCCGGTCGGCGGAGCCTGGCTGGAAGAAGTCCGCGACTACGAGAGGCAAGTCACCAGCAAGCGATAGAACATCCGACCGGCGCGCCGCGGCGCGCGGGCAAAACAGGGCAAAGGCAACAAACGGCTTTCCGGAACAAGAGGCGACCGGCAATCACGAGACCCCACTGACGGGAGAACAACGTATGGCGGCGACTCATGGCAAATCCAGCGTATTCCAGCGGCTGGACCAACTCAACGAATTTGACCGCGAACCAGTCTCGAGCGAAAAGCTCTGCGGCGGCAGGTACTTCGCCGGAAGCTTCGCCGGCGAACACGTCGCCGCCACCGAGTTCGTCATCGGGGCGACTTTCGTCATGTGGGGCGCCTCGACCTACGACGTCCTTGTCGGGCTCCTCCTGGGAAACCTCCTGGCCATCCTCTCCTGGACGTTGATCTGCACGCCGATTGCCGTCAACACGCGATTGACACTCTACTGGTACCTCCGCAAGATCGGCGGGCCGGTGATGATGGTCATTTACAACGTCCTCAACGCCCTGCTCTACTGCGTGCTCGCCGGATGCATGATCACCGTCTCGGCCTCGGCCGTGCGGATTCCCTTCGGCATCGCGCCCCAGACCGGATGGCTGCCGACCGACCCCTGGTTCGTGGTCGTCACCATCGGCGTCGGCGCCGTTGTCGTCCTGCTGGCGGTCCTCGGATTCAAGCGCCTCGCCCAGTTCGCCTCGCTCTGCTCCCCCTGGATGCTCCTGATGTTCGTCGTCGGGGCGATGGTCACCATCAAGCAGCTCGGTTTCCTCGGCAATCTGAAGTCGTTCTGGAATTTCGCCGAACTGGAGATCTGGACCGGCATCGCGCCCGACCCGGCCAAAAAAATCGGCTTCTGGCACATCGCGAGCTTCGCCTGGATCTGCAACCTGGCGATGCACGTCGGGCTGTCGGACATGGCCCTGTTCCGCTTCGCCAAACGCTCATGGTACGGCGTCTATTCCTCGTTTGGCATGTTGCTCGGCCACTACATGGCCTGGATCTGCGCGGGCATCATGGGAGCGGGCGCCGCCAAGATGCTCGGCAAGCCGCTGGTCGCCCTCGACTCCGGGCAGGTCGCCTTCACCACCCTGGGCATCTCCGGCGCACTGGCCGTTGTGGTCGCCGGCTGGACCACCGCCAACCCCACCCTCTACCGAGCCGGATTGGCCCTCCAGGTCGTCACCCCCGGCTGGCCGCGATGGCTCGTGACCCTCGTTGCCGGCGCCGTCACGACCGCGGTCGCCTGCTTCCCCTTCGTCTTCCTGAGACTGTTGGAGTTCGTCGGCCTTTACGGGCTGTTGCTGATGCCGGTCGGCGCGATTGTCGTCGTCGAGCACTGGATCTTTCCGCGGATCGGCTTCAACCAGTTCTGGTCGCATCGCAAGGGGCAGGTCGTCAACGCGCCGGCCCTCGTCTCCTGGGCGGTCGCCGTGGGCCTCGCCCTGCTGGCCTGGCAGATGGGGTGGATTCACCTCTTCTTCCTCGCCGCGCCGGTCTGGGTGCTGACGGCCGTGCTCTATATCGCCCTGGCCGCCAAAGCAGGCGCCCGGGAAGCGATGGAGGAAGTCGCCGCGCCGGTCACGCCCGTATTGCGCGCGCACCGGACGATCCGCACCGAACGCGTCGGCAGGCAGAGAACGCCGGCCTACGGCACCGCGTTTCTGGCCGTCGCCAGCCTCGTGCTGATCGTCTTTTTCGCCTGGTGCACCTACGAAAACTACATGATCCTGCCGGACTTCCAGGGGCACCTTCTCTGGCTCACGATGGCCTACTTCGTCGCCGCCGTCCTCTGGGTGAAAGCCCGGGGCAAAGACGTCGAGATCGAAGAGCGGGAGGCCAACCCGACCGACGCCGAATCCGATCAGCTCATCAATGAGCTTCACGAGCCGGCGGCGGACATCGATCGGGTCGCGGCGGACAGCTCGGCGGAGCCGCCGGCCGATACGCCGGCGAATGACGCCGGCGGGGACCAGGCGGCCGAGTCATAGCAACGACCGGAGTTGCTCCAGGTTGGCCATACCGGTGTGCCTGGCCGAGACCTGGCCGTTGCGAAAGGCCACCAGCGACGGAATCGCGTTGATCCGGTAACGAGTGGCAAGGTCGGGGTTTTCGTCGACGTTTACCTTGACGACCTTCGCCTCGGGCACCGCGCTGGCGAGCTGGTCCAGGACCGGCGACATCGCCCGGCACGGGCCGCACCAATCGGCGTAGAAATCAACGAGCACCGGGACGCCGGACTGGAGAACGACCTGGTCGAAATCGGATTGACTGGCGTGGAGGACTTTTGCGTAGGAATTGGTGCTGGTCATTCTGTTTCTCTCCTCAAATAGCGCTCGCTTTCGTGGACCGATTCCTGTTTTTCCTGGTGGCACGCGCCACCGAGCGGGGCGCCGGCCTGCCGCGGAAATCGAGCGGCCCATTCGGGCCCGATTCGAAATCGGAACGGCTGCGAATGCTTCAAACGGGTGGTTAATCACGATCGTTGCTGGAGCGGGCCTTGAGGCGAGCGGCCTGGTTCCAACGGCCCGCGGCCTGCTTCCACACCATTGGATGCCTCGCGGAAAGAAAGGTTACACGAAAGGGCCGGCCGTTTCCGCGACCTGGTGCACGGATCGGTTCTTCCTTAACCGAGCCCTGCTTGGGCCGCCTACTCCGTCGCGCGGCGGAGGCGGGCGATCTCCGCCTCGCGTGCGGCATGGTCCCAAGCGAGCCTCTCGCCCATCCATGCCGCGACCTGGCGGGCGATCTCCGCGGCGTTTTGATGATAATAATGCCAACTCGTTCGCCGCAGCATCACGTCGTCCAGGTGCCGCGCCCATTCGTGTTGGCAGTAGTGGTCCACCGCCTCCCGCGTCACCGGCGGCGGCAGCACGCCGCTGAAGGCGGCCGCCGAAGGCTCGAGCAGCGGCTCGCGGGCGGTGCGGCACTCCTCTAGATCGGCCTTCAAGTGCCGGCCCACCAGGTCGACCGTCTGCTCGGCCATCAGCCGGTAGGTGGTCAGCTTGCCGCCGGCCACGTCGATCCAACCCGCGTGCGGCATGCGGACCTGGTGGTTTCGCGACGTGTTCGACGGGGTCCCCTTCTTGACCGCGCCCTTGGAAATCAACGGCCGCACCCCGGCCCAGTGGGCGAGCGCATCGCGCGGCTCGAGCCGGGCGGGAGGAAACGCGCGGTTGGCCACGTCCAGCACGTAGGCCACGTCGTCCGCGCCGGTCGGCACGTTCTCCAGCGATCCGTCGTAGTCGGTGTCGGTCGTCCCCAAAATGACGCGCTCGCCCCAGGGAATCGCGAACAGGATGCGCGATCCTTCCGCCATCACGACGGCCTCGCTCACCGGGAACCTGGCCTGATCGAGCACCAGGTGGATCCCCTTGGTCAGCCGCAGCCTGACGCGGCTTTGGGGCAGGCGGTCGGCCCAGCAGCCGGTGGCGTTGACGATCGCCCGAGCCGTCACGCGGATTTCCCGCCCGGACGATGCGTCGCGAATCCGGCAGGCCCAGCCCGCCGGGGCCGTTTCCGCCGCTTCGAGGGCCGTGAAGTTCCTCACCGCCGCTCCGTGCCGCACGGCCGATCGGAGCGTGTCGATCACGAGCCGGGCGTCGCTCGTCAAACCGTCGAAGTAGCGGACGCCGCCGGTCAGGTTCTGGCGGTTGATATCGGGGAGCTTTTCCACCATCTGGCCGACCGGCAGGGTGCTGCTCGGGCCGAGATTCCGCTCGCCGCAGAGCAGGTCGTAGACGCGGACCCCGATCGACAGTTTCCACCGCGCCCAGGGCGTCCGCCGGTAGGTGGGAAACAGGAACGGCAAGGGCGAGGCAAGATGCGGCGCGATGCGGTGCAGGGTGCATTTCTCCACGCTCGCCTCGTGCACCAGGCCGATCCGCCCCTGGGCCAGGTAGCGGAGCCCGCCGTGGAGCAAGCGCGAGGAGCGGCTGCTTGTGCCGAAGGCGAAGTCGTGGCGGTCGACCAGCGCGACTCGCAGCCCGCGCATCGCCGCGTCGCGCGCCACGCCCGATCCGACGATCCCCCCGCCGATCACGAGCAGGTCCCAAGTCTCTTCGGCCAGCCGGTCGAGACCGTCCGTGGAAGCGTTCGCAGTGTTCATCGATCAGTCTCTTTCTCGCGCTCCAAGCCGGCGCGGCTAACGGTGGTTGGCGACCAGGCCGATCGCCGATTGCGGCACCCAGGCGTCGCGGCCATCGTAGAGGCGGACCCGGGCCCATCCCTCGCGCGTTTCGACAACCCGCAATTCGGCGCCGCCGGGCAAAGGCTGCGGCAGGCGCGGCGGCGCGCCCGCCGAATCGGCGCTCCGCGCGACGACCTCCGGCAGGACAACGACCGCCACCCGCTCATCTTCGGCCGACCAGCGAAACGCGAGCACGCCGAGAAACACGAGCCACGCCGCCAGCGGAATCAGGGCGAGGCTCCGCAGCACCGGCTGGCGCCAGCGGATCGACGAGGCGAGAAGCGCGGCGGCAACCAGGAACGCCCCGGCGGCGAGCGTCTTCAACCCGTCAAGGGAAAGGCGCCGGCTCCACGAAAAGAACGTGTCAAGCAGGCCGCCCTCCTCCGGCCGTGGGACCCACTCCGGTAGCAGCGTTCGCGCGTGGTCGAGGTTCTGCCGTGCACGGTGGTGATCCGAATCGAGCGCCAATGCGCGGCGATAAGCCAGGATCGCCGGCCCGAGCCGCTCGGCGCCCAGGGCGGCGTTGCCCAGGTTCACATACAGGTCGGCGTTCCGAATGCCCTCCGGCCGCTCCTGCTGATCCTCGCCGACCAGCCGCGCGAACAGCATCTCGGCGCGGCGGAACTCGGCCAGCCGGGTGTTGCGATCGGCGGCGTCGAGCGCGGCGCGATACGCCGCGGCGGCCTGCTCAAGCAACTCGGCCGGCGGCGCCGGCTCGCCGCAAACCAGAAGCGCCGGCCACCCGAGGCACAGCCAGAAGGCGCCCAGACCAGCGGTGATTCTCCGGGTGTGCCTCATGGCGATTCCTTCACCGAGGGCAACCGCCGGGCGGCCTCGTGGAACCGGCCGGCCAACTCGCCCGCCCGTGCCACCACGGCCTCGTCAAGCGCGGCGGCGCCGGCGTGGGCTGGCGCATAGACGATCGCCTCGCACTCGGCGATCAGCGACTGGGTCTCGCCGCGCGCGACGTCGGGCAGGTCGGCGACCAGCGAACGGAGGGCCGCGGCGATTTCCTCGGCCGCCTTCTGTTTCGGCAGGGCGGCGGCCGCGGCGATTCTCGCTCGCTGCCGACGGACGTTCTTTCGAACGGCTGCAACGGCCGGGTCCCGCTCCCGCCGCCTGCGGTCGGCCACCGCGGCGGCAATCAACACCAGTCCGGCGCCGTAGAGCGCCAGTTGTGCTCCCGCAAGGCCGGCATCCCCGCCTCGATCGCGGAGGACCACGGCCGGATCGCGCTCGATCGCCAGGTCGGCGCCGCTGAGAGAAAACGGGCTCTTGCCCGCCGTTGCCGCCGCGCCCGGCCCCGGCTGCCCTTCGTCGCCGGCAGCGGCCGCCGCGGCGGCCGGACTGTCCGCCCCGCGGACCACGTCGGCCGCGGAGATCACCCGGGCGGGCATCACGCGGAGCGCGATCGGCTTGGATCGAGCGATTTTGTACGTCTCCGTCTCCGGGTCGAACCACGCGTAGGCCAGCGACGGAATCTCCGCGACCGACTCGTCGGAAACGCGGACCGAAACGCGAAACGTCTTGGCGCCGTCAACCACTGTGCCAGGCGTTTCTTCCTCGGGCAGGCGGAACAGGCCCGGCTCCATGCCACCATCGGCCGAAAGCGGCGGCAGGCTGGCGCCGGCGAGGTTCCCGTCGCCGTGAAGCGTGATCGCCAGATTGATCGGATCGCCGACGCGAACCACCGTGCGGTCCGCCGCCACGTCGATCGAAAAACCGCTGCCGACCGCTCCGGCAAAGCTCTCCGGCCGATCCTTGAGCGGGAAGGGGTTGACCAGCAGTGCAAGCGGCTCGCCGATCGCGCGGGTCAACGTGGTCCGCGAGGGCCGGCGATTCTCTCCCATCAAGTCGCGGAAAAGGGAACCGCCGAAATCATCATACGGCGACCGCTGACGCTCCCAAGCGGTTGCCGTGCGCAACGTTGCAGTGATCGGCTCAAGGGCAAATCGCCCCACGCGTTCCGGAATCAGCGTCCGCTCCGCCGTGGCGACGACATACGTCCGCCCCTCGTACTCTTCCTGCCTGACCTCGGCCGCCAGCGCCACGCGGCCCGACGCGGTCAGGATCGGCAGACGCGACGACCGCCGGTCCCACTCGGCGTCGGGAGCGAAGCGGAACTGGTCGAACAGCGGGGAGTGGATGTTGAGATTCAGGATGTTGTCCACGTTGCCGGCATACCACCACTCGATCTTCAGCGGCACGCGCTCGTCCGGATACAGCGGCCGGTCGGGCAGCACAAGACGGATTCGCATGTCGGGGTCGTCCGGCACGTCTTCGAAAACCATCGGCACGGCGTCAACCCGGACCTCCTTGTTTCCCTGGCGGATCAGGAACGGGCCGACCTGGCAATCGCCCGGCTGGTCCGCGGTCACCATGTAGTCAATCCGCAGAGTCACCGTTTTGCTCTGAAATATCCGGCCGTTGCGTTGCACCATGTAAGACGAGACGCTCGGGCTGACGCCGGTGATCTGGCCGCGGATGCCCGGCAGCGGCTTTTCGGGAACCATCTCGCACGACGGATCGGGCTCCTCGTCGAAACCCGTCACCGTGAATTGCAGCACCACCGGATCGCCGATGTAGTACGGCGGCTTTTGGGCAGCCACCCGGACTTGCACGTCCTGGGCCGCCGCGTGTCCGGCGGCAAAAGCAAAACAAACGGCCAAGGCCAATAGCCCGGGACGCAGCCAGGCAGGCAGCCCTTCACGGCAGGCAACGAGCCGGCCCCTCCGGCGCCACGATGGCTTGCTGACGGGCGTTGAGAGTCTTCGAGCCATGCGCCCCTCACCAGTCCTTTTCCACGGGGTCTTGCTGGTAGCGCTGACGCTCCTGCCGATCGCGGCGCCGCTGGGCCTCGCGGTCGCGAATCGCCTGCAAGAGGCGCGCCGGATCGGCCCCGGCCTGGCCCGATTGCTGCTGATCGGCGCCACCCTGCTGCGATTGCTGGTTCTCTCCCTCCTGCTGCTGATCGGGCTGGTTCTCCTCGCCGGGCTGCGGCGGCTGGAGAAGCGCCAGGGCCTCCACAAGCTTCTCAAGAGCCTGGTCCTGGCTCGTCCGCGCGTCGCCGATCCGCGGCCCTTCGGCCGCCAGCGCGTCGCCGGCCTTGTGCATCGCGGTTCCGCCCTCGGCAACAAGCGCGGCCGCTTTGCCAAGCCGCTCGGCGATCTGCTGCATCTGGTCGAGTTGCTTAGGATCGGCCTGCCGCGGATCGGCAGCGCCGGCCGGCGGCTGCTTCGCCTGCTCGCCGAGCGCCTCGGCGATCCGCTCCGCAACCGCTCCCAACTCCTTCTGCCGCAGCGTGAGGGGACCGGTCTTCTTGGCCAAATCCTCCTTCTCGCCGCTCCCGGCGACTTGTTCCGTCTCGTCGTTCAACTGCGCTTGCCGCTGGGCTGTTTCTCGCAGATGTTCGACGATCGAAAAGAACAAACGCCGCAGCTCCTGTAATTGGGTCAGCGCCTGCTCGACATGGGTGCGCGCCGGGTCGAGCGACGCCTCGGCAATTGCCTCCTCGGCCTCCGGCGTTTTACCAGTCGATTGAGGCGATCTGCTGTCAGGCGGTTCTGCCGGTTGCGGCTTCTCCAACAGGCCGGCGAGGGCCTCCGATGCAGCGTTCATCTCCCGCTTCGCGGAATCGAGAAGCTTGTCTGCCGCCTCGATCCGCTCGCGCTCGGCGGCCTGCCGGGCAGCGGGGTCCGCGGCCGGTTGGCCGGGCTCCGGCGGGCTTGTCGCCGGCGCTGCCTCCAGAGCGGCCATTTCTTCCTTCAGCAGCGTGGCGATCCGGTCGGCGCGCTTTAGATTCTCGCCCTGCAATTGGCGCGAAAGCCGCGCGCCGGCCTGCGGCGCCGGCGGGGCGGCCTCCGTGCTCGGCGCGGCTTCCGGCTCGGGCTTGTCTTCCTCAAGGGGCGCGTTTTTGCCGCTCTCGCCAGGCGCAAGCAGTCCCCGGATTTCGGCCTGGCGGGCATAGGCCAGTTCGATCAGCCCGCGAAGCTGGAGAAAGCGTTCGCGAGCGTCGCCGAGGGCCGCGATGGCTTCGAGCTGGCGGTCGCCTGCCTGGCGGAAGTCTCCAGCGGCGAGGGCTTGCCCGGCGGCCTCGAACGCTTCTTTCCCCTTGTTCAAAAGCGGCATGGCCTGGCGGACCGTGGCGAGAAATCGATCGGCCTGGGCGCTGGCTTGTTGATCGCCATCCGCTGGCTGGCGCGGTGTACTCTCGGCGTCGAGCCCGGCCTGGAGCATCGCGGCCAACTCCGCCGTCCGTTCGGTGACGGCAAGCTGGCCGTCGCTGAGGTACTCGCCGGTCAGCCACGGCGGCGTAGAGACCGGCTTTGGTTTCGCGCCCGGCAAGCCCTCGGCGTCTGCCGCCTTGAGCGATGTCAGCCTGGCGAGCGAGACCGCGTCGGCAATCACCACATCCAGGATCTCGACGGGACGGCGGAGCTGGTCTCGCGCTCGTTTCAGTTCATCGAGCGCGGCTGCGGTGCGCCGGAAAGCGCGGTCCGCCTGGCGCAATCGCATCTGGCTGCGGGCCTGGCCCATCCGCTGCTCGGCGCGACCCGCATAGTGGAGGACCGCGCCGAGCTGGGCCAGCCGGAGGTTGTCCTGGGGCGTCCGCTCTTTCTCGCCCTTCGCCTCCAGCGCGTCGGCCTCTTGGCGGGCGCTGGCGGAGAGGGCCTGGCAGTCGGAGAGGACTTGGCGCTGGCGGACCGCCAGGTCGCGGAACTCGCCTCGCAGCCCGTCGGCCGCGCCATCGCCCTGTTCAGCCGCCTGCTCGACGAGTCCCCGCGCCGCGGCGACCACGTTCCGCTGCGCGCCGACGAGTCCGTCGAGTCGCCCGGCAAGGTCCTTCTCCTCCGTCTTGGCGAGCGAATCGGCCAACTCCAAGATGCGGCGGAGGACGACTTCCAGGTTGTGGCGGGCGTCCGCGTGTTCGGGCCGCAGGCGGACGCAGTCGCGGAACCAGTCGGCCGCGCGGCGGAGGTGCGCCAGCGCATCCTGCGGCTTGTCGCCGATCCGCCGATCCGCGCGGCGCACCTCGACCCAGCCCATGTTGTAGGTCGCTCGAAAGCGGACCTCGCCATCGGCGCCGGAGCGCCGGCGGACTTCGCCCAACAGCCGCTCGGCGCGGTCGGAGTCGGAATCGAGGCAGGCAAGCGCTTCGTTATATAGTTCCCGAGGGGGCTTTTCCTCCATGCCGGCGAGGCTCTCCTGGCGGCTTGCCGCCGCGGCCGGCGGCGGCTCTTCGACTCCGTTAACGGCGGGCGCCGCCGGCGGCTCGTGTTGGATCGAATCCTCCCCGGCCTGGCCAACGGCGGCAAGCGTGAAGACGATTGCCAGTGCGGCCGCACCGGCCCGCGTTTTGACCGCGGCGGGCAAGTACGCCGCGCCGGCCAGTTCCGATGCAACCGACCGGTTGCCGACGACGACCGCGCTGGCCAGAAAGATCAGTCCGCAGAGAACCGCCCATTGGAAGCCTTCGCGGCGGACGGCCCGTCCGCGGCCATCGAGTTGTCCGCGCACGAGCGGCGCGATGTGGGCATCGTAGATCGACTTCAGGTCCAGCGCGCCGGTGCCCGCGGGAATGTACGCCCCCTCGGTCTGGAGGGCAATCTCGCGAAGCGTCTGGCCGTCCAACCGCGAGACGACCGGCGCGCCGGCCGCGTCGCGGAGGACCGAACGCACGCCGGTCCGCGGATCGGTGACCTGGATTTCGCTGCCGGCCTCGTCGCCGAATCCGATCGCCAGGATTTTGACGCCGCGCTCGGCCGCCGCCTTGGCCGCGTCGAGCGGGTGCGAGTCGTGGTCTTCGCCGTCGGTGATCAGCAGGATCACCCGCGAGAGGTCCGCCTCGCCCCGAAAACCGTCGAGGGCCTTGCGGATCGGCTCCTCCAGCCGGGTGCCGCCGCGGCCGACGCTGTGCGGGCCGGCGCCGTCGAGAACCAGTCGGAAGAAACCGAAGTCGGGGGTGAGCGGGCAGAGGACCGCCGCTCGGCCGGCAAAGGCGATCAGGCCCACCTGGTCGCCTTCCAGGTACGCGAGCAGATCGTCGAGCTCAACTTTCGCGCGCCCCAACCGGTTCGGCGCCGTGTCCTCGGCAAGCATCGACTTGCTCACGTCGAGGCAGACCATGATCTGCGCGCCGACGCGCGGCATCTCATGGTAAGTCAGCCCCCACTGGGGCCGCATCAGGGCGACGACCAGCCAGGCAGCCGAAAGCCCCAAAAGGCCGATGCTCAACCAGCGGCGCGTCCGCGAGAGCCCGTGGACAAGCCGCGATTGCATCGTCGCCGAGAGAAACCTGGCGAGCACGTCGCCCCGCCGCCAGTCAAGCCAGACCAACAGCGCCGCCAATGCGGCAACCAGCCACAAGGCGACGGACCAGTCGGGATTGGCAAAGCGGAACAAGCTCCGGCTTGGGAACGCTTGGCTGTGCGCAGCGGGCAGGGGCCGCGGACTGCATGGAGCGCGGGTCGGGCGGATGAACGTTTCGATCATTCGACATTGATGCATTCTTTCCCGACTCGTTCCCAAGCTCCGGCTTGGGAACGCTTGGCTGTGCGCAGCGGGCAGGGGCCGCGGACTGCATGGAGCGCGGGTCGGGCGGATGAACGTTTCGATCATTCGACATTGATGCATTCTTTCGTCATTTGAATTTCGACATTCCTCATTCTACCCGGCCATCTCACCTGTAATCTGCAACCCACGACCTCGGGCCTGCAACCTCCGCTTACGGCAGCGATCGAAAAACGGTCGCGGCGGAAACCGCGGCGATGCCCATCAGGGCGAGGGCGGCAATCACGAACAGCGGGTAATGCTCCGTGTATTGAAGATAGTGAATTTCAGTGATGTCGCTCCGCTCCAACCGGTCGATCTCGCCGTAGACTTGCGTCAGGGCCTGCTCGTCGGTCGCGCGAAAGTACCGGCCGCCGGTCTTGTCGGCCACGTCCTGCAACGTCCTTTCGTCGATTTCCACGAAGGTCGGCCGCAGGACAACTCGGCCGGTGAAGGGATTCACCGTGGGAAACGGCGCCAGGCCGTCGCTGCCGGCCCCGATGCAATAAACCTTGACGTGCTGCGAGGCGGCCAACTCGGCGGCCTGGCCCGGCTCGATCGCCCCGGTGTTGTGGACGCCATCAGTCAGCAGGATCGCGACCTTGGACTTGGCTTTGCTGCGGCGGAGCCGTTCGACGGCCAGCGCCAGGCCATCGCCCAGCGCCGTGCCGTCTTCGTCGCGGCGGGCGACGATTTGCAGGTCGTCGACGATCGATAGGAGGTTCCCGTGGTCGAGCGTCAAAGGGCAAAGGCTGTCGGCATAGCCGGCAAACACGACCAGGCCGACCAGGTCGTCGGGCCGCCCGGCGCTCGTCCTTCCCTCGTCCCCGGCGACGAACCGCTTGAAGACCTCCTTGACGACCGCCAGGCGATCGACGCTCGTGTCGTCCTTTACCAGGTCGCGAGCCTGCATCGAGCCGGAGTGATCGACGACCATCATGATGGCAATCCCCTCGCGGCTGACCCGCGTCTGGGCATCCGGGGTTCGGGGACCGGCCAATGCCACCGCCAGGCTGACCGCGGCGATCGCCAACAGGGCGGCCGGGAGCCTGGCCAGCCGTCCGCGCCAAGACCGCCGCGCAACCCGCACGATGCCCAGGGAGGAATAGCGCAGCGCGGACGCCGACCGCGACGCCGACCAGAACACGAGCGGGCCGGCCAGCGCCACGAGCAAGAACAGCGGATCCCGGAACTCCCAACCGCCCATCGGCATCTCACCACTCGTCGTTTACTTCCAACATAGGCGCATTTTCGCGGGTTTCCTCCAAGAATCGCTGGGCGGCGGCGATCGACTGCTCGATGTCTTCGCGCGACGGCCGCGCGCCGGCAAACTTGACCAGGTCGGCCTGGCGAAGGAATTCCCGCAGCAACGCCTGGTGAGCGTGCGAGAGGTCGGGCGACTGGCCCACTCCAGCGAGGAATTCCTCGGTCGTCAATTCGGGGGCCCGCAGGTCGAACCGGTCCTCCAAATACCGGCGAACCACGCCTGACAATTCTACGTAAAACGCGTCGACCTGTTCGGCATCCGGCCGCGGCTGGGCGAGCAGGCGTTCGAGCCTCGCCTTGGCGATTTCGTACGCGCTGCGCCGCCTCGCCCTCCGCCGCCAGGCCGTCAGGCCCTTTGCCGCCAGGGGCCCGGCGACGGCCAGCAAAACCAGCACGCCCGCCACCCACGGCCAGCGGGGCGACGGTGGCGGCCCGAGAGGTTCCAACCGGCCCAGCGGCGGCTTCAGATCGGCCGCGGCATCGGCCGGGACCACCGACTTGACGGTGAAATCAATCCGCTCGGTGAGCAGTTCATAGGCGTCATAGCCTTCCGGGGCCTCGCGCTGGCCCGGCCGCCGGTCCACGTACTCGATCAGGATCGGCGGGATCGCCTGCGGTCCGGACGACGGCGGCTGAAGCCGGTACTTCTGCACGGCCACGGTCCGCCCTCGATCGTCGATCGACTCGCGGGGGACGAAATCGACGATCGAAAAACGGTCCAGCGCCTCCCCAAATTCCGGCATCAACAGTTCGACGTCCTTTTCGGCCACGACCGTAACCGTCAACGTCAGCACGTCGCCGATCAGCGGTTCGGCCGGCTCGAGCCGGACCTCGGCGCTGACCGGGCCCGACTGCGATTGGCGCTGGATCGCCTCGCCGCCCCGCGCGGCGGCGGCCGCCGCCGCCAGGCAGACGCAGCGGGCGAGGTGCTTCAAGCAGGTTGACGGTCTGAATCGATGCATGGAAGGCCTTACCGCCTCAGTCTCCGCTGCCTCATGCGGAAGAACTTCACCAAGGGATCGACCACCGATCCCGAAGCGTCGATGTGGATGAAGTCAATCTTCGAGCTTTGGAAGTCGCGTTTCAGCCGCTCGATCCGGCTCGCCGCCGCCAGGGCCAACTGGCGGCGGAAAGACGGCGAGCTGGTGTCGATCCGGGCGATCCTGCCGGTCTCGGCGTCGGCCAGGCTGACCAGCCCGACGTTGGGCATCTCCAATTCACGCGGATCGGTGACAAGCACGGCGATCACGTCGTGTTTGCGGTTGGCGTTTTGCATCGCCGGGAGGAAACCCTCGTCGAGAAAGTCGCTGACAACGAAGCAGACGGCCTTGCGCGTCGTAACCGACATGAGGAATTGCATGGCGCCGGCAATGTCGGTCGCCTGCCTGCCGGTTCGCCACCACGCGCGGCGGCGCCCGAACGGCAGCCAGCGGCGGCGGGCTCTCGGCGCCGATCCGGCGCTGCCTGCCGACTTGGCTCGCTCTCGGCCGCCGGGAGCGGTCGGCGAAGTCCTCGGATCGGTCTTCCGGCGCACCTGCCGGTCGGCCGCTCCGCCGGCGCCGTGGGCGAGCACTTCGCGGACGACGCGGAGAGAGTGCCTTTGGCCCTTGCGGGCGGGGATGTACTGTTCGATGCGGCCGTGAAACAGCGTCAGCCCGACCTTGTCGTCGTTGTTGGTCGCGGAGAAGGCCAACAGCGCGCAGAGCTCGGCGGTGGCCTCGCGCTTGGATCGCCCGGCGGAACCGAAATCCTGGGATGCGGAGACATCGGCCATGAGCATCAGCGTGAGCTGCCGCTCCTCGACGTAGCGTTTGACGTACGGGCGGCCCGCCCGGGCAGTCACGTTCCAGTCGATCGTCCGCACGTCGTCGCCGGGGATGTAGGGGCGGACCTCGTCGAATTCGATCCCGCGGCCCTTGAAGACCGAGACGTACTGGCCGGCCAGCACGTCGGCCACCTGGCGGCCGGTGTGAATCTGGATTTCGCGGACGCGTTGAAGGACTTCTCGGGCGAGCATGGGTCCGTCGGTCCTCGCCTACGGCACGGGCACGTTGTCGAGAATGGTGCGAACCAGGTCGTCGGTCGTCTTCCCCTCCGCTTCGGCCTCATAGGTGAGAATGATCCGGTGGCGGAGCACGTCCGGGGCGAGCGTCTTCATGTCGTGCGGCGTGACATAGCCGCGGCCCTGGAGGAAGGCGTGGGCCTTGCCGGCCTTGACCAGGTAGATCGACGCACGCGGGCTGGCGCCGGTCTCGATCATCCCCTCCAGGCCGGGGACTCCCAGCGCCGAAGGATCGCGCGTCGCGCGGACGAGGTCGACCACGTAGTCCCGCACCTTGTCGTCGACCCAGATTCTGTCGGCTACCTGCCTTGCCTGGAGAATCTCGTCGGGCGAGGTGATCGGGTCGACCTCCGGGATCGGCTTGCCGCCCCCCATGCGATCGACGATTCTCCGCTCCTCGTCGCAGGAGGGGTAAGAGACGAGCACCTTGAGCATGAAGCGATCGACCTGGGCCTCGGGCAGGGGATAGGTCCCCTCCTGCTCGATCGGGTTCTGCGTGGCCATCACCAGGAACGGCTCCTGGAGGGCGAAGCTCTCGCGGCCGATCGTCACCTGGCGCTCCTGCATCGCTTCCAGCAGGGCGGCTTGCACCTTGGCCGGGGCGCGGTTGATTTCATCGGCGAGGATCAGGTTGGAAAACACCGGACCTTTCTTCACACTGTAGGTCGCTTCCTTCGGATTGAAGATCTCGGTGCCGATCACGTCGGCCGGCAGCATGTCCGGCGTGAACTGGATTCGCGAGAATCCGGTGTGAATCGCCCTGGCGAGGCTCCGCACCGCGAGCGTTTTGGCCAGGCCGGGGACCCCCTCCAGGAGCACGTGGCCACCGCTGAGCAATCCGATCAACAGCCGGGTGACCATCGCGTCCTGCCCGACCAGCACGCGGCCGACTTCGCTGACCAGGTCGGTGCATTTCTTGGAATGGCGTGCAATCTGTTCGTCGATTTGTCCCGCGCTCATCGATTTGTCAATTCGGTCTGCTGAAGATGGCTCGTCCCTGTCTTCCTTCCCCCTCCCGCGCCGCCACCGGCGTACCCCGGCGGAGCGCCCGCAAACCTTCAGGTTTCGCAGAGCCCGGCGGCATTGTCAAGGGGCAAAGCCACGCGGAGGAGGCCCGGCAGCCATGCGCGGTCACCACGCCGACATCCGACTCGGAGGCATGAGCGGCGGACTTGCCGCCCGGTAAGAGGGCGGTCTCCGAGGGCGCCGTCAGAGCCAGCCTGCTTGCCGATACCAGCAGGCCGTCTGGGCAAGCCGGTCGGCCAGCGGAACGTTGATGGAGAACCCCAGTTCCCGCCGGGCCTTGTCGGGCGAACAGACCCAGGAGCCGGCCGTCGCTTCGCGCGCCTTGTCGAGATTCATGGTCACCTGCCGGCCCCGCACCTGGCCGGCCAACTCGCCAACCAGGCCCACCAGCCGCACGATCGGCAGGGCAAACGGGAGCGTCAGCGTCCGCTTGCGCCCCAGCGCCTTGCCGACCATTTGGCCCAATTGGCGCCAGGAGGGATGCTCGTCGCAGGCGGCGAAGTAGTAACCCGCGCCGCGGTCGCCCGCGCTCGTGCCCCGCGGCGGCAGCCGTTTCCCCCGCTCCGCCGCCAGGAGGAGGATTTCGACCAGGTCGTCGGCATGGATCATGGAATAGTAGCGGGGGGCGAGGCCGGGCACCGGATGAACGCCCGACCGGGCGACGGTCTTGAACAGTTCCAACGACATCCGGTCGCCCTCGCCGAAAACGATCGAGGGCCGCACGATCGTGATCGGAAGCTCCGCGGCATACCGCTCGGCCGCCTTCTCGCCCGCCCGCTTGCTGCGGCCGTACCACGAGACCGGCTGGGCCTTGTCGGCCTCTTCCCGCGGCCGCCCATCGACGGCCGGACCGGCCGCGGCGAGCGACGAGACGACGATCAGGATCGGGGGCGCGGACTGCTCGGCGCAGGCCCGAGCCAGGTGGGCGACCCCCCGGCAGTTGACCTCGAAGAACGTCTTGGCGCGGAGTGTTTTCGTCACGCCGGCCAGGTGAAAAACGGCCGACCTGCCGGCCACCGCTCGGCGGACGCTTTCCAGGTCGGTCACGTCGCCCTGGACGATCTGGGCGCCCGATCGTTCAAACCGCGCTGCACTGGCCGGATTGCGGACCAGGGCCGCCACCGGCTCGTTGCGAGCGAGCAGGGTCTCGACCAGATGGGTCCCGATGAAGCCGTTGGCGCCGGTTACCAATACGCTTGCCATCAGGCGCCCCCGCGCATTTTTAGCGACGTGAATCCACCCGATAGATTCGCCACGCGAAAACCGTGCTGCATGAGAATTCGGTTGGCATAGTACGAAGTCTGGCCAACGCCGCAATGGACCCAGATCTCGGCGTCGCGGGGCAGCTCTTCGAGCCGGTTCCGCAGTTCCCCGAGCGGAATCTTGACCGTCCCCGGCGTTTCCCCGCTGGCGGCAATCATCGCCGGGGGCCTGACGTCGAGCAGCACCGGCGCGTCGCCGCATTGGCGGCGCGCGTCCCAGTCCTCCCAGTGGACCACCTCCACGTCGCCGCGGAGCCCGTTGGCGGCGACGAAACCCGCGATGTTGACCGGGTCCTTCGCGCTTCCATACTGCGGAGCGTAGCAGAGTTCCGCCTCCTCCAGGTCGAAGACGGTTGCGCCTTTCTGGATCGCCATCGAAAGGATGTCGATGCGTTTCTCGACCCCGGCGGCCCCGACAGCCTGGGCCCCCAACAGGCGCCCGGACTGACCCTCGTAAAGAAGCTTGATGGAAATCTGGGCAGCGCCGGGGTAGTAGCCCGCATGGTCCAGCGAGTGCGTGTAGGTCTTCTTGAAAGGCATTCCCGCCGCGGACAACCGCTTCTCACTCGCGCCGGTGGTGGCCAACGTCAATCCGAACAGGCCCACGACGGCCGTGCCCTGCGTGCCTCGATAGCGAGCTGGGCGGCCGCAGATCACGTCGGCGGCAACCCGGCCTTGCCGGCTCGCCGGCCCCGCCAAGGGGACGAGAGTCCACCGGCCGGTGACCCAATCGCGGACCTCGACGGCGTCGCCAACGGCCAGGATGTTGGGGTCCGAGGTCCGCATCTGGTCGTCAACGCGAATCCCGCCCAACTCGCCGATCTCCAGGCCGGCCGCTCGGGCCAGGTCCACCTCGGGGCGGACGCCCGCGGCCAGGATCACCACGTCGGCCGGAAACACGCTGCTGTCTTGGGCGACCACGTGCAGCATCTCCTCGCGGCCCTGCTCGATCCGCGCAACCCCGCAGTTCAGCCGCAGATCGACGTCCTCCTGCGCGAGCCGCGCGTAAAGCGGGCCGAGCATCTCCGGGTCCATCGGCCCCATGGCCTGGTCCATCTTTTCCACGAGCGTGACATCCATCCCCAATCGGCAGAGATTCTCGACCATCTCCAGGCCGACGTAGCCCGCACCCACGACAACCGCCCGCTCGGCCTCCCTGCCGAACAGCCAGGCGTGGATCTGATCGCAGTCTTCCATGTTTCTCAGGCAGAAGACGCCCGGCAGGTTGACCCCCTCGAAGTTCGGCCGGACCGGGGCGGCGCCGGGCGCCAGGACGAGCACGTCGTAAGCCTCGGTGGACTGCTGCTGGCTGTGGATATTGTGGACGACGATCGTGCGATTCGGCCGATCGATGCTCACCACTTCCCGCCCGACGCGGACCTCGACATTCAGCAGGTCCCGGAATCGCTCCGGCGTGGCGACGAGCAGATGCTGCCGCTGCTCGATCACGCCTCCCAGGTAGTAGGGCAGGCCGCAGTTGGCGAAGGAGATATGCCCGCTCCGTTCGAACAGGTAGATTTCGGCATTTTCGTCCATCCGGCGCAGACGCGCTGCGCACGACGCCCCACCGGCCACCCCACCGACGATCAATACGCGTTTTGACGGCATCTCTCGGCTCCCAAGCTACCGGCCAGGCCGGATGTGTAGATGGCAGCAGCCCTCTCCGCCGGGTTGCCACGTGTCAGCGGAAAACTCGAATCCCGCGGCCTCGAAGGTGCCGTTGTCGATCCGAGCCGCAATCCGGCACATCGTCGCCACCTTCTCGCCGGCCAGTCCCATTTCCATCCAGGCGTCGCGCAAGGGGCAATTGTGGAACTTGATGTCGAGCGCACCCGCGTCGCAGCGAAGAACCTCCGGCCCGAACATCGCCCCCCCGTCAGGTATTCCTCCGACGAAGGCCTCCTTCAGCCCCGCGAGATCGTCGGGGGCATAAGCGGCATACTTCTCGCCTTTCTGCTGCCCGCGGCGATAGATCGCCCGCTTCATGATCTCCTCGGCCCTTTCAGCCCCCAGTTCGCCGCAAAGCTCGTCGAAGATCAAGGAATACAGGATGGCACGATTCTTGAATGAATCGTAGAGCTGGGTTCGCAGTCGCTCTTCGGACATCGCGGGCTCTCCTGGCGGACGATGGCGGTTTTTACTCCGCCAACATTCTACTGGCTGCCACCACTCCTGGCGAGCGTCAATCGAGCTGCCGCAAGGGCGCCGGTGCAGACGCCGCGCCTCTTGGCGGCCCGTTTCATGCATGACATCAGGGTCAAACCCGGACGGGGGTTGACAGGCAGTCGGAGCGAGGCTAACCTCGGTGAGTATTACGGAACTGCGATTCGTAATACCATTCCGTTGCAGCGTTTTCCATGCCAGACACCGCCCTCCTGGAGACCAACATGAAACAGGACCGAAGCGCGTTCACGCTGGTCGAATTGCTCGTCGTGATTGCGATCATCGGCATTCTGATCGCCTTGCTGCTGCCGGCCGTTCAGGCGGCCAGGGAGGCGGCTCGCCGGATGAGCTGCACGAACAACCTCAAGCAGATCACGCTCGCCTTGCACAACTTTCACGACAGCCGCAGGCAGTTCCCCGTCGGCTCCCCCACGAAGACCTGTCCGGGCTACGAGCAAATTCCCGGCTGGCAATACCGCTGGGGCCCGCTGGCGATGCTCACCCCCTACCTCGAACAGTTCAATGTCTACCAGTCGCTGAACCTCGATGTGCCCCTCTATGGGCACACCGGCGTGTACATGGGGCCCGGCTACGGGGTGCATCCGGACAATCAACAACCGATCCGCCAGGAGATCGATTTCTTCTACTGCCCCAGCGACCGCTGCGAAAAGGTCGAACCGGACTACGGCGCGACCAACTACCTGGCCTGCTGGGGGCGGAGTGCGCCGACGGCGTCGGGGACCGCGATGTTCGACACCGACGGCCTGTTCAACGACACCACGGCCGTCCGGTTTGCCGGCGTGACCGACGGCACGAGCAACACGGCGGCGTTTTCCGAAAGCCTGTTGCCCGACCCCAACACCCCTTCCTCCGCCACACTCACGCAGCAAAACAAGGACCTGGTGATTGTCGGGGCTCGAAGCGGTGGCGACCCCACGCTCACCGAGCCGTGGTGCACGCGGTTTGGGCAACCGGTGGCCTCGCGCCCGTCGCGGGCGGCGCGCTGGTTCGACGGGTTCGTACTCTACACGGCCTATTACCACTGGTGGACGCCGAACTCCCCGATCCCGGACTGCGCCAAGTGGTCGCCTTTGAAATCGCTCTGGCAAATGGCCCGCAGCCACCATCCCGGCGGGGTCAACGTGGGCTTTGTCGACGGCTCGGTGCGATTCGTGAGCGAGACCGTCGATCTGGAGACGTGGCGCGGTTTGGGGTCGCGAAACGGCGGCGAAGTTGTTGGTGCGTACTGAACGCGAAGATTGGCATCGAAAGGAAAACACGTGACAAGAACAGTGCATCGATTTGGGCGGATTTCACTTTTGCTGTTTGCCTCGGCAATCGCCTGGCTGGCCGCGGGGATCGACGGTCATGCCGGCGACAAGGGGCCGGCTCGGTTCTACCTGGTCGGCTTGGGGCCCGGCGATCCCGACTTGCTGACGCTCCGCGCCGTGAAGGTCATCGACGAGGCCGACGTGATCTTCTGCTCCAAGGGCTGGGCGGAGAAACTCGCCGGGCACCTGGACGGGAAGACGGTCTATCACGATTACTGGCTGCTGTTTCCCTTCTACGGGCACGAACCGTCCGAATACGAGGGCGCGGAGAGACGCCAGTGTGAACAGTACAACCAAAAACGCAAGGAGTTGGCGATTCTCGTCCGCCAGGCCGTCGCCGACGGAAAGACGGTCGCCATGCTCGACGGCGGCGATCCGATGGTCTACGGGCCCTGCGAGTGGACGTTGGAGGAGTTTGAAGACCTCGACCCGGTGGTCGTACCCGGCTTGAGCTGTTTCAACGCGGGCAATGCGGCGCTCCGCCGGGGCGTGACAACCAGCCAGCGGACCAAGTCGGTGATCCTCACGGCGGCCGACTGGCTCGGCAAGGAAGACACGATCGAAAAACTCTCCGCCCATCGGAGCACGATGGTCCTGTTCACCATGCGGACGCAGTTCCGGGAGTTCATTGACAAGCTGTCCGTCAATTACCCGCCGGAAACGCCGATCGCGGTCGTCAAGCACGCCGGCTACAAAGACAAGGAACAAGTCATCGAAAGCACTCTTGGAAAAGTCCTCGATCAAATCGGCGAGGAGAGGCTGCCGTTTGAGTACCTGATCTACGTGGGCGACTTCCTCAAACACCGATACAAGCCGAAAGCCGCCGGCGCGGCCGGCGCCGTCCGGTAAGTCCATGGATCGCAGTGGCCAGCCAGAATGGATCCGTTTCGCTTAAACGAGGCAACCATGCCCCCGATGCAACCGGATGGTGAAGCAGGTTGGGCGGCCAGGCGTCCGCTCACCAGCCCCGCGGACTCCTCGGCTGGGCGAGACGGTTGACGAGCCGTTTGTGAACGGCGATCATAACCTGTTCTGTGGCGTGCCAAGTTGCAAGGAGAATCCGCGTATGAACACCAGACTGTTTTTTCTTTCCGCCGGTCTCTTGATCGCCCTGAGCTTGACTGCCCGTGCCGAAGACGTCGCGGGAACTCCGCTCTCGGCCTGGCAGCCGGGAAGCGTCGATATTCACCAGATCAGCACGGGCCGCGGCAACGCCGGGCTGTACATCTTCCCCGACGGCACGACGCTGCTGGTCGATGCCGGCGAGCTGCCCGCGAAAACCGCGCAGCACACGCCCGACCGCCCGGACGGCAGCCGCCCGGCCGGCGAGTGGATCGTGCGCTACATTCGCCAGGCCTTGGCGCACGACCCGCAGCCAGCGCTCGACTACGTGCTCTTGACGCACTTCCACGACGACCACATGGGCGGCCCGTCGGACAAGTCGCCCGCATCCAGTTCGGGGGCCTACAAGCTGGCCGGCGTGACGCAGGTCGGCGAGAGCCTCAAGATCGGCAAGCTGTTGGACCGCGGCTGGCCCGACTACAACTATCCCCAGCCGCTCGACGACGCCGCCACGAAGAACTATCGCGCGTTCGTGAAATGGCAGACCGAGCACAAGGGCCTGAAAGTCGAATGTTTTGCCCCCGGGCGGGCCGACCAGGTGGTCTTGTGCCGCGACGCGAAGAAGTATCCGGATTTCCAGTTCCGCAACGTGGGAGCCAACGGAGAAATCTGGACCGGCGAGGGCACAGCGACGCAGAAGCATTTTCCTCCTCTGGAAACGGTGCCTCGCGCCCTCTGGCCGCACGAGAACATGTGCAGCATCTCCTTCCGCCTGAGCTATGGCAAGTTCGACTTTTTCAACGGCGGCGATATTCCGGGCGTTTCACCCAAAGGGCGGCCCGCCTGGCACGACGTCGAGACGCCCGTGGCCAAGGCGGTTGGGCCCGTTGACGCGGCGATCCTGGACCACCACGGCTACCTCGACACGCACAACGAATTCTTCGTTGGCACGTTGCGGCCGCGCGTCTGGACGCTGTCGGTCTGGGATGCGCACCATCCCACCGCGGGCGTGTGGCAGCGGCTCCAGTCGACGGAGATTTATCCGGGTCCGCGGGACGTCTTCGCAACCGACCTGCATCCGGATAACCGGAAGGCCATCGAGGGGATCGACAAGCTGGCCAGCCAGGCGGGCCATATCGTCCTGCGCGTCGCGCCCGGCGGCGCGAGCTTTCGCGTGGTGATTGTCGATGACACTTCGGAGAGCCGCCGCGTCACCAAGGTCTTCGGGCCGTGATTTGCCGCGCGGCGCGCCGGCCGGGCGGCCCCGGTAAGGCTCGGGAATGAACTCCACCGACGGCTGCCGCCGGACCGGCTGGGGATAAAGCTGGAGAAGTTGGAGAAACTCCGCCGGTACTTCGCAAGTGACCGGCAGGCCCAGCTGCCGAGCCATGCCGCACGTGATCGGATAGTCGTGTGTCCAAGTGCCCTCCGAGAGCAGGCCGGCCAATTCGTCGACCCGCTGGCCGGGATACTTGCCGTCGAGGAGCTCTTTGACCGCTTCGCGCAATTGGGCAATGGCCTTTTCGGCTTGGTCCGCCAGGATCAGGGTCTCGTCGTCGATTTCCTCGACGGGTTTTCGTTTCACGACGCTCAGAATGGATGCCGCCGGCCAGTGGCCAAGCTGGGGATCGACCGGCCCGAGCACCGCGTGGTGGCACATGGCGATCTCGTCGGCCGCCAGGGCGATCAGCGTGCCGCCAGACATCGCATAGTGTGGGACAAACACCGTGACCTTCCCCCGGTGGTCGCGAATCGCCCGGGCAATTTGCAGCGACGCGAGCACCAGGCCGCCGGGCGTCTGGAGGACCAGGTCGAGGGGCATCTCGGGATCGGTCATGTGAATCGCGCGGATCACGTCTTCCGAATCCTGGATGTCGATATAGCGGACGACCGGGAAACCCAGCAGGCTCATCGTCTCCTGGCGATGCACCAGGAGGATCACCCGTGACTGGCGCTTGCGCTCGATCTTGGCGATCATCCGCTGCCGCGCCGCGTCGAGCAGCTTCTGCCGGATCACCGGTTGCAGGGCCGCGAGCATCAGGAAGACCCAGAAGAAATCCATAACACCCATGATTGACGTCTCCGCTGATTTGCCTCGACTGAACATCTACCCTTCAAGCCACGCGGAACGCTTACCGCTCACGGAAGACGGGCCGAATCGGCGCCGGTTCTCGGTCCGGCTCTAAATCCACGAGTCCTCGAAAGCTCGTTCATCGGACTGAAGCCGCCGCGGCGGCGGCTTGCGCGTCGTGATGAACAGCGTGAACGTCAGCAATCCGCAAACAAAACCCCCGATATGCGCCCACCAGGCGATTCCACCGACCTGCTGCGGCGATGCCAGGGCCATCGTCCCGCTGAAGAGCTGGAGCAGGAACCAGAACAGCAGGTAGGCTACCGCCGGAATCTCCAGAAAGATCGGCCAGAAGAAAATCGGCACCATGACGATCAGCCGCGCATCAGGAAAGAGCACGAAATAGGCCCCCATCACCCCGGCGATCGCGCCCGAGGCGCCCACCGTGGGGACCGTGGAAGTCGGATTGGTCACCAGGTGGACCACGCCGGCGGCGATCCCGCAAGTCAGATAGAACAGCAGGAACCGGCCCGGCCCCATCCGGTCTTCCACGTTGTTTCCGAATATCCAGAGCGTCCACATGTTGGCCAGGATATGGAGCCAGCCGCCGTGGAGAAACATGCTGGTCAGGAAGGGCCAGTAGTCGTCCACGGGAAATCCCACGTAGGCGGCCCACTCGGGGTGCGTGTAGCGTGCGGGCACGATGCCGAACAGGTAGAGCAGGCGCTCGAGGCCTTGTTCGGGCAGCGAGATTTCCAGCAGAAACACGCCACAATTCGCCAAAATGATCGTCCAGGTGGCGATCGGAGGATTGCGGCCGGGAACCGTGTCGTGAATCGGGATCATCGGGTCAAGTCTGGTCTGCGGCAGGCGTGGTCAAGTTGGAAAAGGACGAGGGCGAGACGCCGTGTGGCGTTTCGCCCTCGCCGCCGGGTGAGCGGCGAACGTCCCCCGAGATTCGCCGCCACCCGGTGCAAGCCCCCCGGATGCAAATTCATCTGCATGCGGCTGCGCCCAGGGGACGCGGCTGGTCGCACGCGGTCGGCTGGGCCGGCTAGGGCAGGAACGCCGCGAAACCGACCACCGCGCCTGCCTGGGCCAATCCGGCCCGAATGCTCAGCGGCAACGGGTCGAGCAGGTATGGAGCGCAACTGCCGGGCCGGTAGTACCCGAGTGTATAAACGCACTCGCCCGGCGGATAAAGCCCCATCTTGTACGGGAGGATCGGCACGTTGAGGAAGAAGTGGGCGCCGGACATGACCGGTTGGAGGTAGGGGCCCCACGAATGGCCGTAGCGTTCCAGGTGCATGTCCTCGAAATAAGCCGGCTTGTGGCAGAGGCCTGAGGCCTGCCACAGGTACGTGGTGGGGGCCCAGCTTCGCGGAACGAAATCGCCTCCTTCGAGCTCGCAAGTTGTCGGCTTGAGCGGCTGGCTGAGGCGAATCGCCGTCTCATGGTTCAGTTCGCTGATCGGGCGGAGGATGTCGTCGGGGGCGTGCTTGCACTCCTGAAGCGCGCCGCTGGGCCGCTGGACAATTGGCCCGATCTCCGATTCACCGGCTTTGAAGGGTGGGAGACTCGGCAGCTCTTCGCTCGTCTCTTTCTGGATGAGCGGCTTGGCGGCCTGCGCTTTCCGGTCGCCATCGTCCACCAGCAGTTGGTCGATCTTCGGGAGGGTCGGTTTGCCGGCCGGCTGCCCCTCGTCGGCGAACGGATCGTCAAGAGGATGCAGGCCCGCGGCGGCGCTCGGCGCGGTGTACTGCGCGGCGTCCGCTCGCAGCGGCTCGGCCTTCTGGGGATTGCCCGGGCGATAGGGCGTCCACTTGAACTTGTGGCCCGACTCGCCCACGGTGTAGCTGACTTGAACGACGCTCGACGCGGACTGTCCAGACGTGTAAGCCGCCTGGACGACTGCGTCATCGGCTTGGGCCGGGGCGGCGATCTCGACGACCGCAAGGGCCAAGAGGGGGATGGCAAGACAAATCAGACTTGCCTGGAACGCAACGCTATTCGTCTGGCGCGTGTTCCGTGCTGTAATTGGGGGCTTCCTGCGTGATCGCAATGTCATGGGGATGACTCTCCCTCACACTTGCCGGCGATACTTGGATGAACCGCGCTTCCGTGCGCAGCTCTTCGATTGTCTGCGTGCCGCAATATCCCATCCCAGCTCGAAGCCCCCCTACGAGCTGGTAGACGAACGGGCCCAACGAGCCCTTGAATGCGACTCGACCTTCCACTCCTTCCGGGACGAACTTCTCGGGAGTCGCGCTCGTGCCTTGGCGATAGCGTTCGCTGGAGCCCCTGACCATCGCCCCGAGCGATCCCATGCCGCGGTAGACCTTGTAGGTCCGGCCTTGGTAGAGGATCGTCTCGCCCGGGCTCTCTTCGAGGCCGGCGAACAGGCCGCCGATCATGACCACGTTGGCCCCGGCGGCAAGCGCCTTGGTCAAGTCACCGGAATAGCGGACCCCACCATCGGCGATGATGGGCGTCCCCGAATCGGCGGCAGCCCGGGCGGCACGCATGATCGCGGTCACCTGGGGTGTGCCTACGCCCGAAACGACGCGTGTCGTGCAAATCGAGCCTGGTCCGATTCCGACTTTCACGGCATCGGCGCCCGCCTCGATCAGGTCTCGGGCACCCTCCTCGGTCGCCACGTTTCCGGCGACTACATCGATCTCCCAATCCTTCTTAATCTTCTTGACGGTTTCCAGAACATTGGCCGAATGGCCGTGGGCACTATCGACGACCAGGACATCGACACCCTGCTCAATCAGGCGCTCAACCCGTTCGTAGTCGTGGACACCAACGGCAGCTCCTACCCTCAGCCTCCCTTGCCTATCTTTACAGGCATTGGGGAAGCGGCGCATCATGTCGATGTCTTTTATCGTGATGAGCCCAGTCAGTCTGCAATTTTCGTCAACCAGCAAAAGTTTCTCCACCTTTTTTTCCATTAAAATCTTCTCAGCCTCCTCAAGCGTTACGGTCCCCGTAGCCGTCACCAGGTTCTGACGGGTCATCACGTCGGAGATCTTCTGGTCGAAGTCTTCCTGGAAACGGAGGTCGCGACGGGTGAGGATGCCGCAGAGTCGGCCGTCCGACTCGGTGATTGGAACCCCGGAGACGTTCGACTTCTCCATCAGCCGTCGTGCCTGGGCGAGCGTCGCCATGGGGGGCAAGGTGGCGGGATTGACGATGATCCCGTTGGCCGACCGTTTCACCTTGGTCACTTCATCGGCTTGAAGCTCGATCGAGAGGTTCTTGTGAATGATGCCTAGCCCCCCCTCCTGAGCGAGAGCAATTGCCATCCGGCTCTCCGTCACGGTGTCCATGGGAGAGCTCAAGAGGGGGATGTTGAGACGGATATTTCGCGTAAGAGCAGTGCTGACGTCCACTTGCGAAGGAACAACCTCGCTCCGCCGGGGCTCGAGCAACACGTCGTCGAAGGTCACGCCGCGGTCTACGATCTTTTCGATCATTCCGGATCGTCCTGGTCATCGGGGCCACATGGGTAGAATCGCGATATTATCGGCGATTCAGTGGGAATTGCAAATGACACAAGCCGGAGGCCGGTCCGTTTTCGACAAGGTTCGAGGCTCTATTTCAGCCCCGCGACGCCGACCTGGCGCGCCTTGAGCTGCGGATCGCTCGAGAGCGGCAGGCGGACCGCCTGGCCGGTCTCGGCCGCCTGGTAGATGCCGAGGATGATCTCGACGGAGCGGCGGCCTTCGGGCCCGTCGATCAAGGGCTGCCGGCCGGCCCGGATCGCTTCGACCACGTCGTGGAACTGCCGTGCGTGGCCGTGGTGGCCGATCGCTGCCGGGTCGGCCGCCCCGCCCCCGCCGCTCACCCGGGCGGCCGACTGCTGCTTGATCGCCTCATCTTCGGGGGTTGCCTCGGCGAAATCCCACTTGACGATGTCCTCTTCCTCCATCACCGCCGAGCCGGCAAGGCCGTGGATCTCGATCCGTTTCAGATAGCCCGGGTAGATAGCCGTGCTGGCTTCGATGACGCCCAGCGCGCCGCTGCTGAACCGCAACGCCGCCACGGCCACGTCTTCGACTTCGATGTTTTCGTGCCCCAAAAGGGCCGTATGGGCCGTGATCTCGGCGACCGGCCCCATCAGCCAGGCAAGCAGGTCGACACTGTGGATCGCCTGGTTCATCAGCGCCCCGCCGCCGTCGAGCCCCCAGGTGCCGCGCCACGCGCCGCTGTCATAGTATTTCTGCGTGCGGTACCACTTGACGTAGGCGTCGCCGACGGTCAGCTTGCCGAACCTGCCCGCATCGACCGCCTTACGGATCGTTTGGCTCGAACCGTGGAACCGGGAAGGGAAGATCGTCGAGACGACCACTCCCGCCTTGGCGCATTCGTCGATGATCCGGTCGCACCGCTGGAGCGTGATTTCCAGCGGTTTTTCCACGATCACGTGCTTGCCGGCCCGGGCGGCGGCGACGGCCGGGTCCATGTGCGCGCCGCTGGGCGTCCCGATGGTCACGATATTGACCTTCGGGTCGGCGAGCATCTCGTCGAGACTGTAGTAGGCCTTGCAGCCCGTCTCGCGGGCGAGCCGGTCAGCCGCCTCCTTGACCATGTCGAAACAGGCGACCAGCTCGGCTCCCTCGACGTCGGCGATCGCCTTCGCGTGAAAGTTCGAAATCATCCCACAGCCGATAATCCCAAAGCCCATCGCCATGATCGGGTTCTCCTGTTCGGTAAGCCGTCGATTCGCGCTAGTCCGGGGCCGCCGGTCCCGTTCATGGTCCGGGCGGCGCCGAAAGCCGGATTATAGGCCACCCGGAAGGGGAGCAAAAGGGTCGCG
>JAMOAF010000721.1 GCA_023621895.1 Planctomycetota bacterium | reverse complement strand
GAGGAGAGGTAGGGCTCGGTCGGACGGTTCGCCCCGTCGCGATCGAGAATTGCCCAAGCCTGCGGTGCAACCACCGGGCACTGCACGGCATGGAAACATGATCGATCGGCGGCCGTCACCAGTCCACACCCCAAGACCAGGGCCAATAGCGCGGCGATGGGAACCCAATCGAGGCAAAGTCGCTTCCGAAGAGTCATAGCTGGGAAATCTCCGTTTTAGGGCCTTGAAAATCAGCAAGGTTCAAGACATTTCCAGTGGCCAGGAGTGGGCAACACCGAGCCTTTGATTCGGAGCACCGGACTGAGGGAATTACGTCGGTTTTCCGGACAGGCGGCCCGGTGCGCGCCGACCGGATTGTACACGGGCGAGCGACTGGCCGCACGCCTGGGAGCGGCATTTCCGAGAAAACGCCCCACCTTCGAGTCGTGCGACCACGAACAGGTTCGTGTTTTAACGGGCACTCCGTCACCCCAGTCCACCGCGAACAGAACAGTGCCGTTCCCGATGCCCGTCTTTCGGGTGGATTCGCCGGACAGAATCGTATTCTCGCCGACAACGCGCGGGGCCGCCAGGGTTCTCGGGCACGAGGCGAGGACCCCGTCCGGCGGCCGCCCAGCGATTCTCGAAAATCCGTTTCCGTAGTAGCCTTTTGCCTGGCGTTTTGGCATACTGAATGGCGCGGAAGAACGTAGGCGCGCCGCCTGCCGTGGTTGATGCTCCGCGGCGAACCCGGTTCCCCATGCGCTTGTCGCCGTCCCTGCCAAAGGGTCCGAAATATCAGGAGAAAATACCGTGAGACTCTCGAAGCCATTCGCGCAGTTTGCCCGCTGGCGGTTTGTGTTGCTCGGAGTGATTGTCACGTTCTGTGTCGCCGCCATCGTCGGCTGTGGTGGTTCCGACAAGCAGCCGGCCGCGCCCGCCGGTTCGCCGGATGCCGCGGGGCAAGCAGGCGGCCCGGGCGCAGCGGAGCCCGCATCGCCGCCGACAGCGCCGGCGGAGTCAAAGCCGCCGACAGCACCGGGGGAAACAAAGCCGCCGACAGCGCCGGGAGAAACAACGCCGCCGGCAGCGCCGGCGGAGGCAAAGCCGGCGGAGACAGGGCCGGCCAAGCCGAAGCCTCAGCCGCCCGCCAGCGCGCCGGCGCCGGGTGCGGCGGCCGCGCCGGCTGAAAAACAAGGCCCGCCGTTGCCGGCGGATATCGCGAGCTGGCAGGAGGGCGATTACCTGGCCGCCAAGCAGAGTCGCGATCCGAGATTTCTCGATGCGGTAGCCTATCTTGGCGAGCAGTACTCGGGCGACGCGACGGCGGCGCGTCTGCTGACCACGCTGCTGACCACCCCGGAGGACCCCGAACCGGAGCCGAAACCCGAGCCCAAGGTGGAGAAGAAGCCGGAGAAGCGGCCCCCCTCGGAGCTGGGTGAATTCGGCCCCACGGAATCGTCTCCGGAGGGTCCTGGGCCAATGCCAGGCGGGCCTACGATGCCCATGGAAGACGGGATGGAATCCCGCGACGGCTACGTCCCCGGGGCCCCGAGTGACATGCCCGGCTTTGAGGGAGAGGGGATGGGGCGAAGGGAAGGCGCTCTGCCGCCGGCGCCGCTGGCGGCAAGCTACGTGAGCCTGACCGGCGGGATTATTCGCGCGCTTGGCGCCAACGGAACCCCCGAAGCCCGGCATGTCCTCGAAGAACTCCTGCTGGGCAAGATTCCGATTGGCAACGAGCGGCTGGCGGTTGGGGCCGTCCTTCGGGCGCTGGTGGATTACCCCAATACGGAGAATGAATTGCTCCTGTATCGCGTGCTGATTTCTCCGGAGGAGTTCCGCAAGAACGAAGCGAAGCTCAAGGAGGAAGTTGAGCAGGCAATCGCGGCGGCGCCGCGACCCGCGCTGCCCGCGCCGCCCGCGCAGCCCGCGCGCCCGGCAGCGCCCTCGTCACCGATGGCCACTGAGGGGGTACCTGGGATGGAGGGCGGAATGGAGGGCGGAATGACCGGCAGGCCGCCGGTCGTCGACGAGGCTGCGCAGGCCGCCGCCGCGGTCGAAGCCGCGCTTCGCAACATGGTCTCGGCCGAGGATCTCCAGAACACGGCGCTGCCGCTCGTGATGAGTTCGGCGTCGATGGGATTGCGTCTCGAACTGGCGAAGTACTTGATCGGGCAGCCGTCCCAGCAACTCGGCCCGCGCCTGCAACAACTCGTAACGGCCGCCAATCCCCTGAACGTCCAGGCCCAGATCGGCTTCTACCGCTACGCCAACACGCCGCAAGAGATGCGCAGCCGGTTCGAGCAGCAATTCACAAGCTATGCCGCGGATTCCCTGGGGCGGATGATTGGCGTCTCGAGCGGCCAGGGTGCTGATCTTCAAACGGCCGCCGTGTCAGCCGTGGGGGCGGGATTGCCCGCCGCTCCCAAGAAAGTCTGGAGCGGCTTTGGCGATGATCCGACCCAGGCCATCCAAGAGCCAAAGCCCGGCAGCCGCCCCGGTGAGGGGATGCCGCCCGAAGGCGGCATGATGCCCGGAGCCCCGATGGCGCCCGAAGGCGGCATGATGCCCGGAGCCCCGATGGCGCCCGAAGGCGGCGTGATGCCCGGAGCCCCGATGGCGCCGGAAGGTGGGATGCCGATCGATGGCCCGCCGATGCCCGAAGGCGGCGTGATGCCCGGAGCCCCGATGGGGCGCGAAGGCGGGATGATGCCTGGAGGCCCGATGGCGCCCGAAGGCGGCATGATGCC
>JAMOAF010000494.1 GCA_023621895.1 Planctomycetota bacterium | reverse complement strand
GCTTCAATGGGGCCTCGGCTTTTTAGCCGAGGAAGGTTCGCGCCTCGTAACCTCTTTGCTGCCTTCGGGTTGCCGAGACGTTTTCGAGGGGTCGCTCATGGCGGGCAGCCATACGGCGCATGTTTTCTTGTCCTCAGTGCAACTATCGTAATGCCAATGGGTTGCGGTTGCGAGAGGTCCCGGGCATTTTTTCACCACAGGACCCCTCGAACCGCGAAAGACAGCCGTCCCCGGCCGCGGTGACGTTAGACAATCACCGCCCGGCGGGCGGGCGGTTCCACGCGCGGATCGCCCCAGAATTCGATGCACTCGTCGCCGCGAGCGCCCGCCGGGCCAAGATCGATCAGCATCACCCGATCGTGGTCCCAGTTCAATATCTCCCAGAGCGATTCTCTCAGGAGCTGCCGCTCGACCGCCGACAACTCGCAACGGAACACCGAATACTGCACCGGAGTGCCGTATCCGCGCATCGTCTTATACGTCCGCCGCAGGCGCTTCGCGTCGGCCACGTCGTAACAGATCAAGTACACGTTGCGCATCCGCGAACCTCCGCCGCTCAACGCGTGCAAAAACTCGGGTAGCGATCGATCTCCCCGAGCACCGCCCGGCCCAACAGGCGGGCCTGGACCTCGAGAATCCGCCGGTAGCTGATCCGGTAGTTGAACACCGGATGGGTGACCAACGAGTCCATGCGGCGTTCGAAACCGGCGATCACCGCCTTGCGGCCCGGCTCGCTGAGCGCGATCCCCCCGGCGCGGCGGAGAAAATCGCGCGGCGAAACCTCTCCGTTGTTGATCAGCATCAAGACCACCGAGTCGCCGATCAGCGGCCGGAATTCTTCCGCCAGGTCGAGTGCCAGCGACGGCCGCCCATAGCGCGGCCGGTGGTAAAACCCGAGCATCGGATCGAAGCCGCACGACGAAACGGCGATCGTCAACTCCTTGGCCAACAGCGCGTAGACGAACGACAACAAAGCGTTAACCGGGTCGCGGGGCGGGCGGCGGTTGCGGTTTTCGAAACGGAACGGCTCGCCGCTCTTGAAGAGCGTCGCCAGGCCGGAGAAGTACAGCTTGGCGGCCATCCCCTCCAGTCCCAAGAGCGACGGCATGTCGCCGGCCGACGCGGCCTTCTGGGCGTGCTCGGCCAGGCTCGGCAGCAGCCGCTCGGGGTCCGTCTGCAAATGGCGGCGGAGCAGCGTGCGGCAGTTCTTGATCTTGCCGACGACGAACGTTCGGGCGAGCGCCAGCGCCGCGCTCGGGTCGGCGGCCGCCGCATACTGGCGAATCCGCAGCTCGACGTTCTTGTGCGACATCCCGACGGTCATCCCGTGGAACCATCCGCCGTAGGAAAAATGGCAGACGGGAATTCCCCGCGCGGTGATCTCGCGGAGCGCCTGGGCGGAAGCCTGAACGTTGCCGAACAGGCTGACCTGCGACGTGTCGATGAGGCGAACGCTGGTGACGAGATCGCCCTTGAGCTTCACGGTCAGCTCCTCGCCCGACTTGCCCAGCCAGGCGCCCTGCTCGCGGACGTAAAGCGGCAAGGCGTCCTGCCGGGCGGGGAGGAGCCGGCGGACGGGCCGGCCCTGGTTGCCCGCTGCCGGCCGGCCCTCGGCTTCGCGGAGCAGGGTTGTTTCGTCGGGCAGGCAGATGCCCACCAGCGAGCATCGCGGGCACTTGGGGCTGTCGTCCAAGGGGGGCGGCAGTCTGCCCGAGGCGCCCATCCGGCGGATCGCCCGGAGCAGCTCGCGGGTCCGCTCGACCAGCGCGTCGTCGAAGACGACCGAGACGCGGCGGCGCGACTCGATGAAATAGAGGATGCCGCCCTCGCACGAGTAGCCGTTGGCGCGGAGGATCAATCCCTGGGCGCAGAGCTGGACGCGTTCCGGCTCCCAGGCCCCGCCATCGACCTCCGGCACGCGGCCCCGCTTGTAATCGACCGGGATCGCCTCGCTCGAAGAGACATCGACCAGGTCCATTTTGGCGATGATGCCTTCCTCGGGCGCGGAGAGCATCAGCGAGCGGGTGTGGATCGGCTCGGCCAGGTGCGAATCGCCCACCGGCGGCTCGCCGTCGCCGCGATCATCGCCGCTGGCGCCGGGCGTGGGCACTTCGCCCCTCGACGGCTTGTCGACGCGGCGGTGGCCGAAGCGGCCTTCGAGCGTTTCCAGGTTGTGGGCCCACTCCCCCTGGACCCATTCGAGGTAGGCCAAGCGCGGGCAGTAGGCAAACTCGTTGAGCATCCGTACGGGGACCAGGTCAGGAACGTCCGTTTCCCGAGCGACTTCATTGCAGGCCAGACTCATCGGAGCACCTCGGATGAAGCGAAAGCAGGGACGTGCCTCCGTTCGGACAAGCTCGGTTCCTTCCACCCCGGCAGCCGATCGATCGGGCAATCAGCTCTTCACGGCCGATCGAACGGGCAGCGGCGGGAAATAGGGCGGCGCGCGCGGCGGCCCCAAGGCGCCTCCCGGCAGCGGCGGAGAACCGCCTCCGGGGGCGGCTGGGGGCGCGAGCGCGTCAACCTGCGGGGACCAGGTTGCGGGGTAAAATTGAGGTTTGGTTTGGTGAGTTCTGCACTTTCTGAAAAAACGGCCTTAGGCCGGTTCCAGTCTGAGAAGTGATCTTGCAATGAAAAAGGCTCTTCTATCACAACGTGTTTTTCCGGACACACGTGATAGGAGAGCCAAGGATGGCGACGGTAAACTGGCAATGTCCGAACGAATGGTCGGAGT
>JAMOAF010000525.1 GCA_023621895.1 Planctomycetota bacterium | reverse complement strand
TGGTGCAGAGCGGGCCAACCCAAACCGCGGTGCGCCGCCCCGGCCGTTGCCCGGAACCACAAAATATCGCACAGCCAATTCGCCAGCGCCGCCCCACCGCACCACCGAAAACGTGCCCCGTTGCGCTGGTGGGCCGCCGCTCGTCTCGTGGCCGTGCAGGCGTTTTCCCTGATCGTGCGTGCCACGGCGATCCGGCGCTCTGGTGGAATGGATCGCGTTGGACCACCCTACGCGCTACCGCGTTACTCTTTGGCCACGTAGTCGATGACGAGCGCCTTTTCCATGTGGGGCTTCAGCAGCGCAACAAACTCCTGGTGGGCCGGATGGGGCAGATAGGCCGCGCGGCCGGCCTCGTCGTGAAACGTGACGAGAAAGCAATGGGTGAATCCGTCGTCCAGGCCCTCCGGACTGTTGTTCGTTCCCCATTCAAAGTCGGCAACCTGGGGAATCTTCGAGGGCAATGCCCGAAAACCCTCCTCGATTTTCCGCAGTTGCGCCGGCGAGGTGCCCTCCTTGAACTTGAAGAGGACCACGTGGCGCAACATGCCCAGGTTGGGCTTCTTCGGGGCGGGTTCCTTTGCCTTTAGCGAACTGGCGACCACGGCGAGCGCCAACAGACCGACCAATGTCCACACGTGTGCTTTTCGCATTGCCAGAACCCTCAACCAACTCGAAATCCATCCCTAGGCGTGCAATTCCGCTCTACGCGACAAGACACTTAAACGTTCGCCAAGACCACTCCCGACGAGCAAGCGAAGCTTCATCGCCGCGAGAATCGGCGCCAGTCGCCGTGAACGTTACCATGCCCAGAATATAGCCTGTGGAGGGAGAATGAACAGCCCCCCGGGGCGGAGAATTCCGCATTGTCGGCGGGACCGGCGGATGTTTCCACGGCAGGCGCCCGCGCCTGATCGCGCGAGCTCGGCGGTTTGCCGCTAGAATGGGATTGGTCCCCTCGCACGGCCAGACACCAATTCACGAGGCCCCACATGCCCCAAGCGTCGCCGATCGACCTTCAGGCCTACATCCGCTCCTTACCCGATTTTCCGAAGCCGGGCATTCTCTTCCGGGACATCACCCCCCTTCTGGGCAATCCACAAGCGTTTCAGTTTGCCGTGCGGACGATGGCCGATCGGGTCCGCGGGATGGGGGTCGACCTGGTTGCCGCGGCCGAAGCGCGGGGCTTTCTTTTTGCCGCCCCGCTGGCGTTGGAGCTTGGGGTCGGCCTGGTTCCGATCCGCAAGCCGGGCAAGCTCCCCTACCGCACCCTATCCCACGGCTACGATCTGGAGTACGGCACCGACACGCTCGAAATTCACACCGACGCGATTTCGCCCGGCGCCAAGGTCCTCGTTGTCGACGACCTTCTGGCCACCGGCGGCACGATCGACGCCTGTTGCCGGCTGGTGGAGAAGGCTGGCGGCGTGGTGGCAGCGTGTCTCTTCCTGGTTGAGCTTGCCGGGCTTGGCGGGGCGAAGAAGATCAGCCGATACGAAAAGATCAGCCTGCTGCGGTACGATTGAACGAGCCGGAGAAAGAAGAAGTCAACCCCTGGCAGGCCGAGTGGGATGTGCTCCTCAGCGCGATCCGCCAGGATCGGCCGCACAACGAGACCCGGCGGGCCGCCCTGGCAAACCTCGGCGCCATCATGGGCCGCGCCGCCGTTCACATGGGGCGCACGATCACCTGGGAAGAAGCCATCGCCTCCGACTTCCAGTTCTTCGCCGGCGTGGACCAACTCACCTCCGGCAGTCCCGCTCCGGTCCAGGCCGACTCGAGCGGCCGCTACCCGGCGCCGGTGCCCGGCAAGTGGGTGGAAATCTGATCCAACGCGGCCATCCGCCGCGCGGCCCGGGCAACCGCGAGCGACCCCCTGGCACTCTGTCCCGTTTCCTGGCAAGATAGGGGACTTATGGATTGACCATCGCGCAGCGATCGCCGGCTGAAGATTTCCACAAGGCGGCACCGAAACATAGAGAAGCGCTGGGCTGCCGAGGGAGCCGGAAATCGGTCGAGATTGCGAGGTTTTTTGAATGGCGAAACGGATTGCGCTGGTGATGGCGGCCGGGAAAGGCCTCCGCATGAAGTCGGATTTGCCGAAAGTCCTCGTTCCGGTCCGCGGACGCCCGATGATCGCCTACGTGCTCGATGCGCTGGGCGCCGCCGGGATCGACCAGATCGTGGTGATCGTCGGCTACCGGTCCGACCTGGTGCGGGCGGAACTGGCCGATCGTCCGGGACTCCGGTTCGTCGAACAGACGGAACAACTCGGCACCGGCCACGCGGTGATGGCTTGCCGCGAGGTGTTGGCAACTTACGGCGGGCCGGTGTTTGTCATCGCCGGCGACAGCCCGATGATTCAAGCCGAATCGGTTGTCCGATTGTTCGACGATTACGACCGAGCGCCAGCGGCCTGCATCCTCGGCACGGCCTTCAAGGACAACCCTGCGGGCCTTGGCCGAATCCTGCGGGACGACGAGGGGCGGTTTCTGGGGATCGTCGAGGATCGCGACGCCAGCGAGGAGCAGAAGCGAATTGCAGAAGTGAACATGAGCTACTACGTGTTCCGCACTGAAGACCTCCTGGCCGCCCTGGAGGAAATCCGCCCGAACAACACCCAGGGCGAGTACTATATTACGGATGTGCCGGGAGTCTTTCGGCGGCGCGGATTGCCGGTCCGAGCGCTTCCGGTGCTCAAGCCTTGCGAGGTCCTCGGCATCAACACCGTGGAGGAGCTCAAGGCGGTCGAAGCGGCGATGCAGGATGGCCGCTGAACGGCTGCCGGCGAGCGCGGAGGTCCGCGAGGCGAGACTCCACAGCGCGGAGACGGTTCCACCATCATGAACGATCTGAAAATCTTCAGCGGCCGGGCGCATCCGGACCTTGCCCATGCGGTGTGCAGCTACCTCGGCTTGTCGCTCGGCAAATTGGCGATCGACACCTTTCCCGACGGCGAGATCTGGTGCAAGATCAACCAGGACGTCCGCGGGCGGGACGTGTTTCTCGTGCAGCCGACATGCCATCCGGTCAACGTCAACCTGATGGAGCTGTTGATCCTGATCGACAGCTTCAAGCGGGCCAGCGCCGAGCGGATCACGGCGGTCATCCCCTACTTCGGATACGCGCGACAGGACCGCAAGGACGAGGGCCGAGTGCCGATCACGGCCAAACTGGTGGCGAACCTGATCACCCGGGCGGGCGCGGACCGGGTGCTGACGATGGACCTGCACGCCGCCCAGATTCAGGGATTCTTCGACATCCCGGTCGACCACCTGGTCGGCAGCCCGGTGATCGACGCCCATTTCGAGGCGATGGGTTTCCCGAAGGAAGACATCATCGTGGTCAGCCCCGATGAAGGGAGCATCAAGCGGGCCCTGGCCCACGCGAACAACCTCGGCGTTCCCGTGGCGATCGTCGACAAGCGGCGCACGGGGGCGGAGACGACGAGGCAGGCGAACCTGATCGGCGGTCCCGTCGAAGGGAAGATCGCCCTGATTTTCGACGACATGATCAGCACGGGAGGTTCGATCACGGGCGCGGCCAAGAAGGTTCACATGGCCGGGGCCAACAAGATTTTTCTGGCTGCCACCCACGGCGTCCTGTGCGGATCGGCGATTGAGCGGATTCGGGAATCGCCGGTCGAGGGAGTCGTCGTGACCGATACAATTCCGCTTGACCCGGCGCGGCGGTTTCCGAAACTGACGGTGTTGACAATTGCCCCACTATTGGGGGAGGCGATCAAGCGAATCCACCGCAATGAATCGGTCAGCGGGCTGTTTCGGTAGGTTGGGGAGGGCGAGGTTGGCGGGAAACCATCGCCGATGGGGTTGAAATTCCCGCGAAATCGTCGACAATAAGCAGTTTGCACCCATGCAGCGTGCCCCGGCGCGTGGGGCGGTGGGCGTGCGAGCGGAGCGAAAGGCAGACGCCGGAGCGCGCGAGCGATCGCGCGGCTGGCGAGTGGATAACAGACATTCGGCAAGCAGACAGACTGGTTGGGGACCGAGGATTTCGATGGAACAGACGGAAGCACTGAACGTGGAGGCTCGCCAAGAGCGAGGCAAACACAAGAATCGCCGGCTGCGCAGTTCGGGCAGGATTCCGGCCACGCTCTATGGCCACGGGAAGCCGCCGGTGTCGCTGGCGGTCTCGTCGGACGCGGTCGATGCGATCGTCCGCCGAGGCGCCCGGATGGTCAAGTTGACCGGCGCGGTGACCGAGTCGGCGTTCATTCGTGAATGCCAGTGGGACACGTGGGGCACGCGAGTCATGCACGTGGACTTCACCCGCATCTCGGCCCACGAGAAGGTGAAGGTCGAGGTGTCGGTGGAATTGCGCGGGGAATCGCCCGGTTTGAAGGCGGGTGGCACGGTTCAACACCTCGTGCACGAACTCGAGGTGGAATGTGAGGCGATGTCGATTCCGGAGAAGTTCTCGGTCAATATCAACCATCTCGAGTTGGATCAGTCGATCACGGTGGCCGATCTCGAGCTGTCCGACGGAGTGGCGGTTCTGGCGCCGCCGGAGACGGTCATCGTGCAGTGCATCCTGGTTGCCGAGGCCGCGGAGGAGGCGGTGGCCGAGGGCGCCGAGGCGGAGCCGGAGTTGATCGGCCGGAAGAAGGCCGAGGAGGAGGAAGCCGAATCCTAGGCTGCTTGCGGGGCAACAGCCTGCAACGGGTGCGGGAGCGGCGCCGAGGAGCCTGGTTGGATGAAGCTTGTCGTCGGGCTGGGAAATCCCGGCCGGAAGTACGAAGGAACGCGCCACAACGTGGGATATGCGGTCGTTGCGGAGTTGGCTCGGCGTTATGCGGCCGGCAGACCCAAGGGGAAGTTTCACGGAGAGACAGTCGAGGCGGACGTGGCGGGCCAGCGCGTGGTGTTGCTCTGCCCGACGACCTACATGAACCGCAGCGGCGCGAGCGTGGCCGCGGCGAAGGATTTTTACAAGCTGGCGGACGAGGACTTGCTGATCGTCTGCGACGACATCAACTTGCCTCTGGCGCAATTGCGAGTCCGGACGAAGGGGTCGTCGGGAGGGCAGAAAGGCCTCGCCGACGTGATCGGCCGGCTGGGCAGCGAGGAAGTGCCGCGGCTGAGGATCGGAGTCGGGGCGCCGCCGGAGGGCTGGGACGCGGTGGGATACGTGTTGGGCAAGTTTTCCAAGGATGAGCAGTCCGAGATGGAAAGCGCGGTTCACAAGGCCGCGGATGCCGTGATCGTCTGGGTCCGCGACGGCATCGCCGTTTGCATGAATCAATACAATTGAGGCCAACGAGGAGTAAAACTTTGGCGACCAACGCATACGAAGGCATGTTTATCTTCGATTCGGGGCGCTTCGGGCGCGATCCGGAGGCCGTCTCCGGCGAGATTGCACGGATCGTTCAGGCCGCGGGGGGAGAAATCCTGGTCAGCCGCCTGTGGGAAGAGCGGCGCCTGGCCTACCCGATCAAGGGGCAGAAGAAGGGCACCTACTGGTTGACCTATTTCCGCGTGGCGGCCGCGCAGCTCTCCGCGATCCGCCGGCAGTGCGAACTGAGCGAAAGCATCCTCCGGTTCCTGCTGTTGAAGGTCGATCCGCGGATCGTGGATGCATTGGTCGAGCACGCCAAGACCGGGTTGGTGCGCTCGAGCGAGAGCCCCGCGGACGGCGAAGGAACCGAAAAGGTCCGAGCGCGCGCCGCGACCGCAGTTGCTGACGAAGAAGACGAGTTGATCGGCGACGAAGAGGAGGACTAGACCGGGCGATTGGGAAATCACGGCCGGTCGGGGCGGTGGCGGGGGCGGCCTCAAGTGGATAACGTGCCCCGGCGACAACGTCCAAGCCGGGGCGAACACCATCCGTGGGCCTTGAACGATCGGAGAAAGTGCTGTGGCGGCAAGTTACAACCGCGTGATCCTGCTGGGCAACCTGACTCGTGACCCGGAAATCCGATATACACCCAGCGGCACGGCCGTCACGGACGTCGGCTTGGCCGTGAATGACCGGCGAAAGAATTCCGAGGGACAGTGGGTCGATGAAACGACCTATGTCGATGTGACCCTCTGGGGGCGGACCGCTGAAGTGGCCGGTGAATACCTCAGCAAAGGCTCGCCGGTGCTGATCGAAGGACGGCTGAAGCTCGATAGCTGGGAGACGGGCGACGGCCAGAAGCGGAACAAGCTCCGGGTGGTCTGCGAGCGGATGCAGATGGTCGGGGCGCGCGGCGGCGCGGGCGGCGGCGCGGGAGGCGGCGGCACGGCAGGCGGCGCCGCCGCCGGCGGCGGAGGGGCCAAACCGCCCCAGCAGCGCAACGGCGACGCCTATAGCCAAGATGTCCCACCCGACGATTCCTACGGCGTGCCGCCCGGAGCGGGAGGAACGCCCGAAGACGAAATTCCCTTTTGACAGATCGAGGAGCGCGTTCCGCACGCAAGACTGCCCGCCGCCGGCAAACCGCCGGCGGGCGGAGGCGGATCGGCGCCAAGATGCGTCGCCGCCGGATTTCCTTGTGGGCCGGGGCGCAGCAAAATAAACAGATGTGAACCAGACCACTCGGAGAGGTTCGAGACTCATGGCGCAGACAAAGACCAGCAATCAAGCAAAGCCCCGCCGCGAGAGACGCTTCAAGAGGCTCCCCAAGGGGCCCACCGGCGGCGTCGAACTGCTGCTGATCCAATCGGTGGAAGACGTCGGCGAGCAAGGCGACGTGGTGTGCGTGAAGCCGGGCTACGCACTGAATTACCTGATCCCGCAGGGGTTGGCCACGATTGCCACGGAACACCACAAGCGAATGGTGGAGAAGCACAAGGCCAAGCTGCTCTCGATCCAGAAGGCACGGCTCGCCGGGTTGCGGACGCTGGCCGCCGAATTGAAGCAGCAGAGCCTGACGATCGAGGCCAACGCCAACGAGGAGGGGCACCTCTACGGTTCGGTCGGGGCGACGGAGATCGTCAACGCCCTGAAGAAGGCCGGGATCACGATCGCCGTCGACCAGGTGCGGCTGGAAGGCCCCCTGAAGGAGCTCGGGTTGTACACGGTGAAGATTCATGTCGGGCAGGACGTCGACTCGGAGGTCAAGGTCTGGGTGGTTCCAGCCGTTGGCGAGGACGAGGCCTGAGCGGGGCCCTCGGGCGGACGCGGATGCTCGTGGAGATGGAGCGATGGCGACGGCAGGACGTGTGGACGGGAGGCACGGCGCGGCGCGCGTCAGCTCCGAAATTCTCGACCGGTTGCCGCCCCAAAACCTGGATGCCGAGCGGGGCGTGCTCGGAAGCCTGTTGCTCGACCCGGTGCTCTGCGATGAAGTGGCGTTGATTTTGCGGGCGGAGGATTTCTATGCCGACGCCCATCGCAAGCTCTACCACCACATGGTCACGATGCACGGCGAGGGCGGCCGCCTCGACGCCACCCTGCTGGTCGAGCGGCTCCGCCAGGCGGGCGATCTGGAGGCGGTCGGAGGCACGGCGTTTCTGGCCGAGGTCCTGCAAGCCGTGCCCGTTGCCGCCCATGCCACCTATTACGCGCGGATCGTCCGCGACAAGTCCACGTTGCGGTCGCTGATCCATGCCAGCACCGAGATTCTCCGCGACGCCTACGACCCGGCCCACAATCCGCGCGAGCTGGTCGGCCGGGCGGAAGAGAGAATCTTCGCCGTCCACGACGAGCGCAGCGCCGACCAGGTGGCCAACATGCACGACGTGCTCGTCGACGCATTCGCCCACATCGACCACCGCCTGAAGCACGGCGGCGCGACCGGAGTTCCGACCGGCTTCACCGATTTCGACAGCCTGACCGGCGGCCTGCACGATTCCGAGCTGGTGATCCTGGCCGCCCGCCCCAGCATGGGAAAAACGGCGCTGGCAACCAACATCGCCGATCACGTGGCGGTCGAATCGAACGTGACCACACTGATGGTCAGCCTGGAAATGGCCCGGCTCGAGTTGGCCCAGCGGATGCTCTGCGCGCGAGGGCGAATCGACGGGCACAAGTTCCGCGCCGGATACCTCTCCAGCGAAGATCGGGAAGACCTCGTCAAGGCCTCGGCGGAGCTGAGCAAGGCGCCGCTGTTCATCGACGACTCTCCGAGCCGCACGGTCACCGAGATTGCGGCCACGGCGCGGCGCTTGAAACGCCGCAACCAGCTCGGCCTCGTGGTGATCGATTACCTGCAACTGATCGAGCCGGAGAATCCGTCCGATCCGCGTCAGGAGCAGGTGGCCAAGATCGCCCGGCGACTGAAAGGGCTCGCCAGGGAGCTGAAGGTGCCCGTGTTGTGCCTCGCCCAATTGAATCGGCAGGCCGAGGTCACCAAGGACAATCGGCCGCGGATGAGCCACCTGCGGGAATCCGGGGCGATCGAACAGGACGCCGACGTGGTGATGTTCGTTCACCGCGAGGAGTACTACATGTCGCGCGAGGAATCCCGCGAACGCGACCTGGTAGGCAAGGCGGAACTGATCGTCGCCAAGCAGCGGAACGGCCCGACCGACGACGTGAAGCTGACCTGGCGACAGGAGTACACGCGGTTCGAGAATCGCGCGGTCGACCGCTACGACGAATTCAATGACTTCCAGGGCACTGCCGAGCCGTTCTGAACCGCGCCGAGTCGCAAGCCGGCGGGAACAACAGGCACAAGGCGGCACAGCCTCTCCAGGCCGCACGGCTTCTCGCCCCCTGGCGATGGGTGCACCTCACCTGTCGCGCTTTTTAACCTCCACTTTCCTCCGGGAATTGAAGCCAGGAGCGGACCAGGGTGCTTGGAGGTCTCGTGCTTCGACAGCCAACGATAGCAGGCCCCGAGAAGAACCAGGCGCGCCTGCCGGAAGGACACGAGGCGCCAAGGAGGTTCGCGGTGTTGCCGGATCACTCGTCTCCCTCGACCGGATCGACCATCGCGATCAGCGTCTGCCCGACCTTCGGTTGGGGCGGATCGGCCGCGGTGAAGACGCGCAGCTTTCCCAAGCCGTCGATCAGGAACAGGGGCACCGCGGTGCCGCCGTAATGGGCCTTGAAGGCATCGAAATCGAACTCCTCGGTGAGCCGCGTCTTTTTGATCCGCGCCCCTTGCGCGAAGCGGTTCTGCAAATAGTCGAAGGTGATCTCCGGTCCAAAGGCGATCCGTCCGGGAATGAACTTGGGTGCCGTCTCGCTGCGGATTCCCTTGGCGGGTGGCGACGGCAGGAGGAACACGGACTGGCGTCCAAGAAGTTCGCGGAAGTGCTGCCCGGCCAGGGAATTGACTTCGCGGTTCGGGGTCAGGGCCAGGAACCGGCCGATGCCGCCGAGGTCCATCTCTTCGATCGCCTGGTGCGAAAGAATGCTGCCGAGCCACACGGAGAGCCCCTCCATCCGCGCGACGCGGACGTTGTCCGGGTTGCTGTCGACCATCAGCACACGGAATCCCGCCTCCTTGACCTTCAAGGCGATCGCCCGGGCGCCGGGATGCGCGCTGAGGATCACAAGTCCCTGGGGGTTGGGCGTCGCCAGGCCAAGCCGCTGGGCCAGCGGCGTGATCGAGAGCCCGTAAATCGCCACCGTGCCGATGATCACCGCGAAGGTGGCGGCCACCAGCTCGCCGCCCACGTCCTCGTGCAGGGCAAACACGGAAGCCACCGCCGCGGCGACGATCCCCCGCGGCGCCAGCCAGGCGAGAAACGCCTTCTCCTGCCACTTCAAACCGGAGCCGATCGTCGAAATCCAAACCGCCGCCGGCCGCACGACGGCGATCAGAAAGGCGACGAAGGCCACGCTCGACCAGCCCAGCGCCAACACGTCGGCGACCTGCAACCGCGCCCCGAGAATGACAAACAGGCCGGATATCAGCAGCACCCGTAGATTCTCCTTGAACTCGATCATCCGCTGCATCTCGACCCATTTCTGATTGGCCAGGATCACGCCCAGAACGGTCACCGTGAGCAGGCCCGACTCGGGCTGAATCACGTTCGATGCCGTGAACACGGCCACCACCACCGCCACGAGGATCGGGCTGGCAAGGAAGTCCGGAATCCAAAACCGCCGCATCAGCCAGACGAGCGGGCCGGCGGCCAAGAAACTCAGGCCCAGACCGACTCCCACGGTGCGCAACAAGTCGCCGGCCACTTCCCGCGCCGCCTGCTCCATCCCCCCCGACTCGACCGCGCGCAGGGCCTCGAACACGAGCACCGCCAGAACCGCGCCGATCGGGTCGATCACGATCCCCTCCCACTTGCTGATCCGGCCAGCCGGCCCGGTTGGCCGCAGGTGGAGCAGGATCGGACCGATCACCGTTGGACCGGTGACCACCAGGATCGCTCCCAGCAGCAGCGCGGTCGGAGTCTCCAGCCCCAACAGGAGGCGCGCGGCGGCGGCGGCCAAGACCCAGGTAACCAGCGCTCCGATCGACACCAGGCAAAGAATCGGCCTGAGCGACTCTTTCAATTCCCGCAGCCGGAGCCCCATCGCCCCTTCGAACAGGATCAGGGCCACCGAGAGCGACACCGCCGGCAGCAGCAGATCGCCGAAAACCTCGTCAGGCTGGAGAACGCCCGTCGCCGGCCCCAGAATGAAGCCCGACGCCAGCAGCAGGAGAATCGACGGCAGCCGGGTGGCCCAGGCAATCCATTGCGCCCCGATTCCCACCACCACGATCCAGGCAAGCGCCATCAGCAGATGTTCCGTGTCGCTCATCCAGCGAGTCCCTTATGTCCAATCCGTGCGATTTTGCAGCTCCGCGAGCGCGCTGTTTTACCTATGCGGCAGAAAGCGCGTGCCCCGCATGGCGCAGAACCGAGGTCCGCCGGCAAGCTGGAGCGGATGAAGCCACCGATACGATAGCGATCTGGCGGCAAGCCCGCAATGCGGCTGGAGGCTGCCGGTCACAGGCGACAGGCAAGGGTCCGCTTGGGCGGCGGCAGTGTGAAGTAATGTGGCCCAGAGATATGCCGGTGGAGTGCCCGTCGGCGGTGGCCGAGGCGAATCGTGTCCCAAGCTCGCCGCCCCCATTGCCCTGGCGGCCCAATTTGGGCAGAATTAGCCGGGGGCAGTCTCTTCGCTTCCAACCGGCAAGGCCGAGTCTCGGGGAGAGGCTGATGATCGAGCTTGAGAATATTGTCCAGCACTACGGCGTTCGCCCCGTGCTGACCGGCATCAATCTGCGGATCGCCAAGGGCCAGCTCGTCTCGCTGCTCGGCCCCAACGGGATGGGAAAGACGACGCTGCTCGGCGTGATGGCCGGCGTGTTGTCTCCGCAGAAGGGGCAGGTGACGATCAACGGGCTCGCACGGCGCTCGTCGGAGGAAAACGAGCTGGCGATCCGCCGCCAGACGGCCTACCTGCCCGACCATCCCTGGCTGCCCCAGAACCGCACCGGCCGCGAGTTTCTTATCGCCATCGGCCAGCTCTACCAGGTCGAGCCCGAGCGGCTGATCGACCACGTGGAGCGCTTATTGCGGCTGTTTGACCTCCATGACCAGGGCGATTGGCCGATCCGCAGCTTTTCCAATGGGCAGCAGAAGAAGATCGCCCTCAGCGCTGCCCTGGTGACCGAAGTGCCCCTGATGCTACTCGATGAACCTTTTGCCGGGGGGCTCGATCCTTCGGGCATCATGGCCCTGAAGCAGGTCCTCCTGCGATTGGTCCGCGATCGCGGAACCACGGTCGTGATCAGCGCGCCGGTGCCGGAGCTCGTCGAGGAGTTGGCCGACCGGATCGCGATCATTCACCGTGGCCAGATCGTGGCCTTCGATACGCTCGGCCAGTTGCGGAAGCAGGCCGGTTGCGAAGGCCCGTTGGCCGAAGTCTATCAGAGGCTCGTTCACCCCGAGTCGCTCGACAGCATCGAGGCGTATTTCGGCGGGAGCCGGGAGGACCGGAGATGACTGCCCGCCGCCTCCTCCGCCCGCTGGCGATCGTTCTGCCGCCGGCATGGATCGTCGTTGTGTTCTTCCTCTGTTACTTGGTGGCCCAAGGGGCGGTATGGTTCTTCGAGGGGATGTCTCTGAAGTTCATGGGCACGATTGACTTGGCAATCGTCGAACCGATGTGGCGGTTCAGGGCGGGGATCGCCACGAGCGGCGCGGCGCTGTTCGCGTTTTGGCGCGTGCTGGCGTTTCACCCGATCGCCCGCTGGGACTATCGCCAATGGCTCATGCAAACTCCCTGGACGCCCGGCAAGCCGCTGGTGATGGGCAAGGTATGGCCGGGCGGGGTGGATCTGCTGCTGGTCGCCTTGTTCTGCTGGCTCTCCGGCAGCGACCTGGAGGGCGCACTCGTCGCGCCCCTCTTCGGCTACTTGATCGCGCTGGTTGCCGTGACATGCCTGCTGGCGGCGTTTTCGCGCCAGCGGGCCGCCGGTTACCTGCTCCTGTTCGGTGTGGGGCTCGCCTTGCGGGTGGCCTACAACCTGACCTTGCCGCTGGTTGTGCTGGCCGCGATGCTGCCGATCGTCTATTTTGCCTTGCGCCGCTCGCTCGAGCCCGCTCGCTGGCCCAACTTCCCCTTGTCGCTGCAAAAGTACCTGGAGCGAGAGCGGCAACAATCGTGGATGCTCCTGGGCTGGCCGTTCGGGTTCGTGGGCCCGCGAGCCTCGCCGCGCTATCTCCGCCGGATGGACGTCCTGGCGATTGCCTTGCTGCTCGGCTGGTTCGTCCAATCGGGCCTTGTTGTCGCACAACCCAACCAGCAGGATGAGCGCGCCGTGGCCGCTGTGGGGACGATGCTCATCTGCCTCGGCGCCGTCATCCGCGCGGTCGGTTTTTGCGTTACCTACTGGTCGCCGATCTCGCTCGTCGGCCGGCTGCTCACGCTCCGCTGGATCATTCCCAAATACGACAAGGCGCTCGTTGCGCCGCTGGCAGCGATTTTGGTCCTTCTTGCCGGCCAGCTTGTGACCGTCAAGCTCGATGTTCCGGCTTATGTCGGGCAGCCCGTTGTGGTTGCCCTTTGCGCGCTTGTCCTGCTTGGCGTCGGCCCTTCGGTGCGAAACTGGGAGCTCACCGGCGGGCACCGCATCACGCCGCTACCCTACTGCACCAAAGGCAGCCAGTTCGTCCGCGTGTAGCCGTAGGGTGGTGCAAGCGGCCCAATACCAGGCGTTCCGCACGACCGATGCGTTTTTCCGAAGCCTCGGGGCTCCACGCGGCCAACACGTCAGCGCGCCCCACCAGCAGCGCCGCTTCGATCGGCGCGCAAGTGCGGGCCAGACAGGCCGCAGGGTGGTGCAAGCGGCCCAATACCAGACGTTCCGCACGACCGATGCGTTTTTCCGAAGCCTCGGGGC
>JAMOAF010000717.1 GCA_023621895.1 Planctomycetota bacterium | reverse complement strand
GAGTTGGAAGTCGCAGTGGAGGTCGGGGAGTCGCCCGGCTGCTCGGCGGTCTGCCGGCTGTAGCGGCCGGGTTACGACGCCCCTGTTCACGTTGTCGCCGAACTCGGTGCGACGGCCTCCTCGGGAATCTTCTTGACCGCCAGGCCCAGCATCACGAGCGACCAACCGTTAAAGATCATGTCGATTCCGATGAACAGCCCGATCACCCACAGGCCGTCCCAAGGCCATCTCCTCCAGATAGCGATCCCCAGCAGGAGATTGATGGCTCCGTGGAGAACGAGCCAGCCCCGGTGCGGGAAGCGAAGCATCAACGCCACGACGATGCGGAAGATGCCGCTGAACATCAGAAACAGGGCGATCAACAGGGTCAAGGCCATGGCGGTCGCCGCCGGGTTGGCGACGATCATGAAACCGACCACCACGTAAAGGATACCGGTGAGGAGGTCAATGAAGAATCCGCCCCAACCCTTTTCTCGCCAGAAGGCATGGACCGCTTCGATCACGCCGCCAAAGATCAGTAGCCAGCCGAACAGGAGCACCGAAACGATGGTCGTTGCCACCGATGCCCCGAGGGCAATTGCCCCGAGGACGACCAGTGCGACGCCAAGTGCCAGGAACCAGCCCCAGTTTCTTCGCAATTCCTGGAGGCCAGGAAGAGAGAGCCCCGGAAAAGCCTCGCCCGCAGCCATTGGAATTCTCCTTGGAAAAAGCCCGTGGACCTAAACCTGCTTGACCACCCAGTCTAATGCTTCGTTGCCGACTTCGACGAGTCCCCTGGCATTCCGGAACGGACGGCGGGTCGGGGAAAGCTGGGAGATAACCTGACGTGGGGGGGCGCTTGATACGGCCGCGGCGGGTCACTAAGTTCAGGTCTGTCCGGCTGCCGCCGTGGGGTTCCGGTGGTCATGACAAAGCCGCCCGGCCCCGTGGACCGCTGCGACTGGCGATTGTCTACTCGGTCAGATTATACGAAACAGGAGCGATCAACATGTCTGCGTACAATCGTTTGCGACGGCGCGATTTCCTGAAAAGCGCGGCACTAGCCGGGGTGGCGCTGCCCGCCATCGCCGGGGAGAAGTCGCCCAACGAAAAACTGTCCGTTGCGGTCATCGGCGTCGCCGGCCGCGGAGCGGCCCAACTCGGCGCCGCGGCGGAGGAGAACGTGGTTGCCTTGTGCGACGTCGATTCCCAGAAACTGGGCGCGGCGGCCAGCCGCTTCCCCAAGGCCAGGACGTTTGCCGACTTCCGCAAGATGTTCGACGAGATGCACAAGCAGATCGACGCGGTCACGGTGAGCACTCCGGACCACGTTCATGCCCCGGCAAGCGCCATGGCCATGCGCCTGGGAAAGCACTGCTATTGCGAGAAGCCGTTGACGCACTCGGTGGTTGAGGCCCGCGTGCTGACCGACCTGGCGCGGGAGAAGAAGCTCGCTACGCAGCTCGGCACGCAGATACACGCGGGCGCGAACTACCGCCGCGCGGTGGAGCTGGTGCAAGGCGGGGCGATCGGGCCGGTCCGCGAGGTCCACGTGTGGCTGGGGGCGAACTTCAAGAACCCGCCCAAACCCACCGACATGTCGCAGCCCGACGTGCCGGCGGACAGGCCGCCCGTCCCTCCGTATCTCGATTGGAACCTCTGGCTCGGCCCCGCGCCGGAGCGGCCCTATCATCCGACGTACGTGCCGGGGCACTGGCGGTCGTGGTGGGCTTTCGGCAACGGGACCCTGGGCGACTTTTTCTGCCATTACTGCGACCTGGCGTTCTGGGCCTTGAGACTCCGTTATCCGACGAGCGTCGAAGCGGAGGGGCCCGTCCACCCGGAAAGCGCCGCCCGGTGGACGATCGCGCGGCTGGAATTTCCCGCGCGAGACACCCTCCCGCCGGTCTCACTCACCTGGTACAACGGCGGTGGGTATCCGGCGCTGGTCAAGGATCGCCACGTGCCCGAGTGGGGCAGCGCCGTTCTGTTTGTTGGCTCCGAGGGAATGCTGATCGCCGACTACGGGCAGCACAAGTTGCTGCCGGAGGCGAAATATGCGGACTTCAAGCGGCCCGATCCGACAATTCCCGACTCGATCGGCCACCACCGCGAATGGCTCTCGGCCTGCAAGACCGGCGGCCCAACCACCTGCAACTTCGAGTACTCGGGGCCGCTGACCGAGGCCGCCTTGTTGTGCAACGTCGCGCTCCGCTCCGGCAAGAAAATCCAGTGGGACGCCGCCGCGCTCAGCGCGGTCGACTGCCCGGAAGCCGCGCAATACCTCCGCCGCGAGTACCGCCAGGGCTGGACGTTGTAGGGCGGCTCGTGCTGAAGCAGGGCGGTCGGTTGCGTCCCAGCACCGGTTGCGCGCGTTTTGCCATCCTCTGCCACCTGCCCGCAATGCGGGCAGGTGGTTTCACCCAAGCTGTCACCATCAAGGAAACTACCATGCGTTGGATTTGCTGTATTGTGAGCGTGCTCGTGTCGCTGCCGATCGTCTACGGGGCGGAAGAGGCCAGCTCCGCGGCGCCGACCGCCGGCGTTGCCGAGAAGGAGGCCGCCGAAGGCTTCGAGAGCCTCTTCGATGGAAAGACGCTCAACGGCTGGCAGGGCTCCACCGAGGGCTACGTCGCGGACGGCGGCCTGTTGATCTGCAAGAAACAAGGGGGTGGAAGGCTGATGACAGCCAAGGAGTTTGGTGACTTCGTGTTCCGGTTTGAATTCAAGCTGGAGCCGGGCGGCAACAACGGCGTGTC
>JAMOAF010000934.1 GCA_023621895.1 Planctomycetota bacterium | reverse complement strand
GCTCGCCGGCCGCATCGGCCGCGCACAATAGCCCGCGGAGGTTCCATATATCGTAGCCGACGATGTGGTGCTTGCCGTCCCAGAGATATTCGCCGTCGGCGGGCGCGGCGGGCAGCAGGCCGGCAAACGGGCCTTCGGTCGTCTGGCGAGCCTGGATGATCCAATCGGCCGCTCGGCGAATCTGGGGATAGGCCGCCTCGAGCCACGCCCGGTCGCCGGTGATCTTGAAATACTGCCAGAGGACCCAGAGGGCCTGGCCGTTGGCGTCGAACTGGTCCTTTTGGGTCTCGAAGCGGCCGTCGCTGCGTTGCCGGGCGAGATAGGCCTCGACAGCCTTGCTTGCCGGGCCCCAGAGCGCGGCCTCCTCCAGCTCCATGAGCTGGTAACCCCCGTCGCGGATGTAGAACTCGTCGTAAAAGCCTTCGCCCCCCTGTAGCACCCCATGATCGTTGGCGATCAACTGGCAGACATGCGCGGCCCGCAGCGCCTCGGTCGCCTTGCGGCAGGGAACCTCGATCGTCGCTGCGCCGTCCATCAGGTCGCGCCAATAGGCGATCGTTCGCTCCTGCCAGAGTTGCGCGTCAATGTCCTTGGGAAGACTCCCCTCTTCCAGCGGCGCGAAAGGAATCCACGCGCTTGCTGCGGCCGACTCACCGGGCGCGAGGTTCCAGCGCTGGGTGCGGATCGCCTTGGGCTCGGGCCGATCGAGGAAGATTTCGAAGGCCGCTTCGCTCGCCTGATCGCCGCGGTTGCTCGCCGAAACTTGAACGAAGTTCAGGTAGTTCTCCCCCTCGGTCGGCCAATCGAAGGCGGCTTTCCAATCGCGGGCCGATGGCAAGGGGCTGGCCCAGATTCTCACTTCGTAGCGAACCGGCCCGTCCTCGGTGGAGATCAGCACGATCGGCATCCAACCTTCGAACAGGGTCTTCGTATGCTTCTTCCCCAAGGGGGCCAGGTTGCGGCCGACGCGGATTTCCAACTCGCGCTTGCCGGCCAGAAGCAGCCGGTTCTCCGGCGTGATCCGCGTGCCGTCTTGATAGTCTTTCAAGCCGACGACGTTCCAGTCGTTGCGGAAATAGTTGAAGGGCTCTTCTGCGGCGGCGGCCGCGGCGAGGGCCGCGACAAGGGTCCAAATGGCCACGCGAGACAGCGCGCGAATCGTTGGAGTCATTGAAAAGGCCCTCCCGGTTCTGGCGGTTGACGAAGCGGAATTCCGACGCTGGACAAGCATGCTGCTTGCTGCGCAGTATCGCGCCGGTGGCCGCCCGCTGCAAGTGGAGGCAGCGAGGCAGGCTTCGCGCACCGCTGCCTCCGCGCACTTGTAGGAGCCGGCGCTCTAATCGGTTATGCTGAACGCCGTCAGGTCGACACCCCACCTTGCCCCGGTCGACTGCGGGCTGCCCGCGGCTGCCCGCGGCGGGCTGTTCTCAATCGACGGATTCCGGTGCCGCCATGAACAGACTCTCTCGATGGATGCTTCGGATCGCCGTGGCCCTTGCGTGCCTCCTGCCGCCGGCGGCGCCGTGCCGGGCCGAACTGCGGATCGAGCCGCCCCCTGCAAGCGTGGCGCAATACGACAAGCTCGAGCTGGTGCTCCACGTCGACGCCGAATACCTGAATCCCTTCGATCCTGGCCAGGTGGACCTCGCGGTGCTGATCGAGACGCCGTCTCAGCGGCGGGTGCGAATCCCCGCCTTCTGGTATCAGCCCTGCCAGCGCCGCCATCTCGGCGGGCTCGGCCGCCGCGCCGATTGGGTCTACCCGGCCGGAAACGCGGTCTGGATCTGCCGGTTTGCGCCCGATGAGCCGGGCGCGTACCGTGCGACCGCCGAGCTGAAGGATTCCCGGGGTACGACGACGTCAAGCAGCGTCGCGTTTCGATCGACCGCCTCGCAGTGCCGCGGTTTCGTCCGGCGCAACGCCCGCAACGGCCGCTTCCTGCAATTCGACAACGGCGAGCTGTTCTTCCCCATCGGCCAGAACCTTGCATTCATCGGGACGAGCCAGTATTTCACCCTATCGAAGGCGATCGCCGCCTTCTCCAAGCTGGCCGAGAATGGGGCGAATTTTGTCCGCATCTGGACCGGTTGCGAGGACTGGGCCCTGGCCATCGAGGCGCCCCGCAGCGCCTGGAGCCGTTCGTGGGAAAAGCGGCGGCCGATCACCGAGGTTCCCGGCGCAAGCGTCAAGGCGATCCAGATCGGCGGCGATTCGGAGAGCCGGCTCACAGCCGCCCCCTACGACGGCATTCCCGTCCGGCCCGGCGCCGAGTACGTGCTCTCGGGAGTCGTCGAGTTCCGCGGCGCGAGCGCCGTTCGCGCGAGTGTCGGTCCCTCCCGCGAGTCGTTCGACATTCCCCGTGGCGAGGCCGCCACGCAGCCGTTCCGCCACGTCTTCCGGGCCGGCGCCGAGCAGTACTATCTCGACCGGATCACGCTGGCGCGCCTCGGCGACGGCACGGCCTGGTTGACCGCCCTTTCCTTGAAGGAGACGGCGGGCGGCCCCGAGCTTCTCGCCGGCGCCGATCCGAGCCTGCCCCGCCGCGGCCGATACCACGCCATCGACAGCGCCATGCTCGACGAGCTTGTCGAAGCCGCCAGGGAAAAAGGGGTCTACTTACAGCTCTGCATCACGATGCGCGACCTCTACATGGATTCGCTCAAGGATGCCGGCAGCGGCGATTACGCCGCGGCGATCGGCGATGCGAAGAACCTCTTCCGGTATTGCGTCGCCCGCTGG
>JAMOAF010000196.1 GCA_023621895.1 Planctomycetota bacterium | reverse complement strand
GAAGAACCATCCATCGACGCCCGGCAATACGAAACAGGCAGGGCCGGGCCAAAAGACGGCAGTATATCGAGGGATCAATCGTGACCAGTGGCGAGACAATCCGAGTACCCCGCGCGATCCGCTCGCAGTGGCGCGAGTGGACGGCGATTGTCGCGCTGTTTGCCCAGCGGCGGCCGGGGAGACACCACGTCTCCAAGACGAACTACCAGAGATTGCACGGCGAGTTGCTCAGCCGGTGCCAGGAGAAGCTCGCCTCGGCGGAAGAGCGGTGTCCCCTCTATCAGCGGATGACCGAGCTTGCGCGCCCCTGGCGGAGCGTCGAAGCGCTCGATGCGGCCGAGGTGGAGATCGCCAGGGACCTCTTCGACCGGTGCCGCGAGGTCCAGCGGGTGCTGGGCGACCGGCCGGCAGCCGCCAGGCAGGCCCGCGCGAGCCTGTTCTTGGCCCTGTCGGCGGGCGCGGCCGTTGCCGCGGCCGCGGTCTGGATGCACGCGGGCGACACCTCCCCCTGGAACCTCCACACCTGGAGCGTCGCCTTGCGGCGGTCGTGGCGGGTCCTCGCCCAGGCGGTGGGGGCAAGCGACCATTCCTTGATTCTTGGGGGGAGAATTGTTGCCGTCGGCCTGGCGATCGTATTAGTATGGACTTCCAGGGGACGGCGGTAAGCCCCAGAGGAGCGGCCAGGTGAATCGAACCAGCGGAAAATCGCGATTTGACAGGCGCGGGGGCGGCCGCCTCGGTGCACGCTTGCGCACGCGCCCGCGGCGGCGAGGGGTTTCGGCGGTCGAGTTCGCACTCGTCTTGCCGGTGCTCCTGACGCTCGTGGGAGGCGCGGTCGATTTCGGCCGATGTTTTTACACGTACATTGCCGTGACGAACGCGGCGCGCGTGGGCGCTGAGTATGCCAGCACCAATCCGGTTACGACGGCCTCGTTCCCTGCGTGGGAAACAGCGATTAAGGGAGCGGTCGCGCGCGAACTTGGCGACTTTTTCAAGGACCCGCCACCCGAGGTTGCGGTCGACATGCCGGCTGCCGACGGAAGTATGAAGCTGGTCACGGTGACCGTGACGTATCCTTTCAAGACCCTCGTCGACTGGCGCGGCGTGCCAAATGAAGAACTTGATATTACCCGAACTGTGCGAATGCGCATGATACGTTACTAGAGAGCGTGGCGGATCGGTGCGATGTACGCATCTTATCTCATGGCGCAGAGCGGGACTCACGACAAAGCCACGATGATGAGCCCTGGCAAGATCCAGAATCGAACCTTTCGAATCCGCAAGCGGCGCTGCGCCCGCCGGGGCGCCACGATCGTTGAAATGGCGATTGTGCTCTTGACCTTCCTGACGCTCGTTCTAGGGATGCTCGATTTGGGTTTGGGGGTCGCGCGATATAACTCGCTGGCCCACGCCGCACGGCAAGGCGCCCGGCAGGCGATCGTCCACGGCAGCATGGCCGACCGGCTGGGTGTTTGGGGTCCGGCGACGGTGGAGTTTTCTCTGAGCGCCAGTCCGCCGAGCATCGTCCTGCCGAGCACGGACGCTGCCGACATCGCGGCGTTCATCCAGCCGACGCTCGTCCATTTCAACCCGGCGGAAGTCACCGTGAAGGTCAAGTGGGAGAGCGGCAACGAGTTCGGCCAGCCGGTCACCGTCACCTTAAGCGCGCCTTACCGGCCGATGATGACGTTCATCTTCGGCAACTCCGTCAGCCCGATCAAGCTCACGGCCGAGTCGACGATGAGCATTGCTCACTGAGGGCAACTGCCATGCAGACGCTGATGAACCAGAAACGGAAAGAGCGGCATCCGGACGCGCGGCAGCGCCGCGGCCGGCGATCGAAGGGCGCGATCCTCGTCTGGTTTGCCTTGATGCTCACGGTGCTCTTGGGGATGGTCGGCCTGGTGGTCGACGTGGGGTTGATGTTGGGCGCCCACCGCCAGGTGCAGAACGCGGCCGATGCGGCAGCGCTGGCCGTGGCGATGAACCTTCTCTACGGCTCAAATGCCGACCCCGTCGAGACGGCGACGACCTTCGTGCGGGACCACAACGACCTGCCAGACGCCGAGACGCCCGTGGTTCACATCCCGCCGGCAACCGGCGCCTATGCTGGAGCCGCTGGCTATGTCGAGGTCGAGGTGACCAACCCGGTGCGGACGGTATTCATCCAGTTTCTGCCTGGGGTGGGCGACACGCACAACGTCAGGGCACGCGCGGTTGCAGGCGGAGAGTCGGTCACTTCAGGTGACGGCGTGGCCGTGCTCGATCCGTATCACAAGGGGCTAGCGGTATCAGGCACAGCTACCCTCGAAGTGGAGGGTACCGTGATCGTCAATTCGGAAGGCAAGGGCAAGGATGCCGACGGGAATACCGTGGGCATAAATGCGAACTACTACGCCGCCACGGCGGGCAGCAATTCGCCAGCCTATGCCACGAAATTCCACATTGTTGGCGGGGTGGACGTGCCCGCTAATTTCCGGAATTTTGACCGCTACAGTCAGCAGAAGGTCCTGTTCTGCAAACAGTCGCCGATTCCCGATCCGCTGCTCAACCTGCCGACGCCAACGACGGGCAACGGTGTGGTCAAGGTCATGCGGGGTTCGCCGCAATCGACCAACAAGAACATGAGTCCCGGGATCGATGCGGGAGGTGAGAATCGCGTCGTGACCCAATTCACTACCCTCGACCCCGATCGGTTCGGCGGATTGCCCTATTTGAAGCTCCACCCGGGAATCTACAC
>JAMOAF010000945.1 GCA_023621895.1 Planctomycetota bacterium | reverse complement strand
TGGGAAATTCAGGCCGCGCTTCCATCGAACCTCCTTGCTCTTGCGGGTGAGATTATTGGCGGAACTGGCTGGCGGGGCAAGAGAGATTGGGGGCCTGCCGCAGGAGAGCCGAAGAGACGAGGTTCAAAGCACGCAGCGTGACGCGGCGGTTCCCAAGCTGGAGCTTGGGAACCAGGAAAGGCGCGAGAATTCTACTCGCCCGACGACGGGCCGGGCGCGGCCGCCGGTTCGCTCGACTGGCCGAGATCGACGGCGAAGCGGCGAACCTCGATCAGGAAGTCGAGCAGGGAATTGCTCACCCGGGCCCAGTCCTCGCCCGACTCGAACAGGTCGCCCGGAGTCTCTGATCCGAGGAGCAACGCGGTCGCTCCCTGCTGCCCCGCCTCGGCGTAGACCTCCGCGAACGCACTGACTTGGCGCTGCCGGCCGTTCTCCGTGATCGTGCTGGCGCCGGCTCGCCCTTCAAAATAGGCGTCCGTGCCGCCGGAGTAGAACTGGGCCGTGTCGCGCCCGCCCGCGGTGGAGTAGGCGTGCACGGTGTCGAACAACTTGGCCCTGGCGAAGAAGCCGCCGGCGGCCATCCAGGTAAAATCCGGCCTTGAGAGCACCTGGTCGTCGCCCGCCGAGTCATACAGTGCCGCCGTGTCGTTTCCGCCGGCCACGGAGTAGGCGTGGACGACCGGGAACCGGACCGCTCGGGCGAGGAACCCCTCGCCCGAGAGCGTGGCATCGCCGGGCTTGGCGGTGAAAAGGTCATCGCCCGGCGTGTCGTAGATCTTGGCCGTGTCCACACCGCCGGAATCAGCAAAAGCCGTCACCTGGCCGAAGCCGCGGAGCCGATAGTCGAATCCCGGTCCGGCAAGCTGACTCTCCGCGGCGCTGAGCACCACCTGATCGTCGCCCTCGGAATCGTACAGCCGGGCGAGGCTGAAGCCGCCCTCCGGGGCGACGATCTCCACGTTCGGGAAAAACTTCGCCCGCACCAGGTAGCCCTCGCCGAACAGCTTGGCGTAGAGCGGCGTGGCCACGAGCGTGTCGTTGCCGCCCGAGCCGGTCAGCGTCGCCCGATCGCCGGCGCCGCCCCGCGAGTAGGCGTGAATATATGGATAGTCCCTCACGACCATGTGGAAGCCATCGCCGACAAGCTCGCCGCTTCGCGGTCCGGCCGTGAACGTTTCGCTGCCGGAATTGCCGTAGATCCGCGCCGAGTCGACGCCGCCCCCGCCTTCGACAACAACCTTTTCAAACAGCTTGACGCGCAGGTAGGAATCGGCCGAAATCAGCTTGCCAATCTCCGGCTTGCCGACGAACTCCTCATCGCCCGAGCCGCCGATGATCTCGGCGACATCAACGCCGCCACGCGTGGAATATGTGAGCATTGTCGGGAATCCGGCCGCGCTGTTCGCGAAACCTGGTCCCGAGAAGCTCACCCCGGCCAGTCCGCCGAGCAGCAGATCGTCGCCTTCCGAATCGAACAGCGAAACGGTGTCGCCGCCGCCCCCGCCACCCTCAACGTGGATCACCCCGCAATCGGCCACGGCCGCTTCGTACCCCCACCCGGAAATGGCCGCCCCGCCCGGCCAAAGGCTGGCGACATCGTCGCCATCCGAACCGGTCAACGTGGCTCGGTCGTCGCCCCCGCCGCCTTGGAAGCTCACGCGGGCGACCTCGCCGCGAGCATATTCATACTCCAGCCCGTTGAAAGAGAACCAGAGCGAGCTGCCGGCAAGGAATTCGTATTCGTCGTCGCCGCCGGTCCCCTCGACCGTCACACTCGTGCCGTCCTGGCGCACCACGTTGCCCAAGATCATGCGAGCGCCGCCGCCAGCGCCCGACAGCTCGACGTAGTACGCCTGCCCCGCCGCCCCGCCGGCCAGGTCGATCCGCGCATGGCCATCGCTCGATGTGGCCGAAAGGAGAACACCGGGGGAGTCCAAGCTGTCGTAGACCATCAACTGGAAATCGCTTCCGGCCTCCGCCAAGACGTCGATGCTCAACAGGCCGTCGCGCATGGTCGTCAGCCGGTACCGGGGCGACTCTGAAATCTCGATCCCCTCGATACGCAGAAAATCAACCACCCCAAGCTCGTCGATCGGCACCTCCGGCGGCACGGCGGCGACGATATTGACCGTCACGGTGACGGGCGAACTGCTCTGCGCGCCGTTGAAGGCGACAATCTCGATCTGCCGCGGCGTAAGATTCGGATCGTTCCCCAAGTGGTCGTAAACGAGCGTCCGCAAGACCTGCTGGTAGAGCGCGGCGGACGCCGAGCCACTCAGGGTGAGAATCCCCGCCGGCGCGTCGTAGTCGGCCACGATCGGCGTGCCCGTCGTGTCGACCGCCAGAACCTCTTCCGGGTCGAGGTGGTTGGTGATCGTCGCTGTCAGGGTGAGGATCGGCCGGTCGCCGTACGAGTTCTCGAGCGTGGCGTCGGCGGCGGCAATCGGCACGGCCCCGGCGCCCTCGAAATATGTCGTCTGGAAATCGCTCCCCGCTTCGCCCGGCCCGTTCAGATCGACCAGCGGCGTGGCCTGCTCCGCCGGGTCGTATTCGAAATCAACCTTGACGTTGGCGCCGCCGACGACCACGTCGTGGACGACCATCGGCGAGGGCAGGCTTCCCCCGAAGGCCGTCACGGTGTATACGCCCGGCGAGACGAAGGTCTGGTAGCCGCCGGCGGTCATCGACGAGGTCAGATAGGTGCCGCCGGCGCCTTCGATCCGCAATTCGACGCCGCCGA
>JAMOAF010000358.1 GCA_023621895.1 Planctomycetota bacterium | reverse complement strand
GGTTTTGCCCTTTCGTGTTGAGGAGCCTTTGGCAGGATGCTCGGTCTTGTTTGGAGCGGCTTTGGCGCGGGTGTTCCGCGGCACTACCTGGGGCGCGGCGAGCTGGGCGACCAGCGCCTCGCAACCGGCTTGCTTGACCGTGCGCCGCTCGCCAGGCGAAAGCGGATACGGCAAAGGCAGCCCTTCCGACTGGCAGACCTGCGGCAGGGAGCGGATCGTGCGGCTTCCGCCGGGAAGCTTCGCCTGGGACTTCGTGCCCTTGGAGCTTCCACCCTTGCGGCGCTCACCGCTGGCCTTGACCCGCAACCGGGCAAGCTTAGCTTCCGTCGAACGGGGAATCGCATAGCGATAGGGTTCGCCGCGGGTGAGCATCTGCCAGGCGATCACGGCCAGCTTCCGCGCGCAGGCGGTGACCGCCACGTTGTGGTTCTTGCGTCGCTTGAGGCGGCGGAAGAAATGCCCCAGCGGGCCGGGGTGCGTCTCCAGGTGGTGGGCCGCCTGGATGAGCATCCAGCGGGCGTGGGAATTGCCCCGCTTGGTGATTGGCCCGTGGTAGCAGTGGTCGGCGGACTGGCTTGTGGAGGGCGTCAGGCCCAGGTAGGCGCCGGCGTGATTGCCGTCGGCGAAACGAGCAGGATCACCCCAGGCGGCAAGGATCGCCAGGGCGGTTGCCGCGCCCACGCCCGGCAGCGTCATCAAGAGCCTGGCCGGCTCCAGGTTCCAGGCCCGGCGGATGAGCTCCTCCTCGAGTGCATCGATCTCTCCCTGGAGGCGCTCGAGCTGCCGCAGGTCGGTGTCGACGAGCATCCGCGCCTGGGGATCCAGCTCCACGCCGGCCAGCCAATTGAGGCCGCGTTCGTCGAAGAGCGACTTGGGAGCCTCGATCAGCCGCGTGGCCAGCACGCTATGGATGCGGTTGCGCATCTTGGTCCGCTCCCCGGTCAGGGCAGCGGCTCTTCGCGTCAGTTCGCGGAGCCGCCGCGTGGCCTCGTCGGGTTGCCAGACCTCGGGGAGGAAGTCGCAGCGCAAGAGTTGCGCCAGCACGCGGGCGTCGACCTTGTCGGTCTTCACCTTGGCCTGGGCGATGGCCTTGGTGGCCATCGGGTTGGAGACCAGCACCCGGGCGACGTGGGGCTGAAGCCGGTCGACCACGGCCCAGCAATTGGTCGTGGCCTCCAGCGCCACGTGGTCGCCGCGTTTGAGGGTCTTCCTGGCGAAGTGTTCCAGCGTATCACGGCTGAGCGGGAATCGCTTGCGCTGGAGCACCTTGCCGGCGGAATCCACGATGCAGGCCTCGACGACCCGCTTGTGGACATCGAGGCCGACGTAACGTACGATCTTTTTTGGCATGGGAGTCTCTCCCGTGTTGTTGAAGCAAGACCGAGGGCAACCCGTTGGGCGCGGGGCCCAAAGGGTGGCAGAAGGAGAGGAACTACCAGTCCGCAATCCTTCTGCCCTGGCAAGGCCAGGAGGCAACTACCTCTGCGAGCTCGAAGCTCAACCGGGTGGGCCGGAGGGGCGCTCAGATACGACGGCGGGCTCGAAGCCCATACGCGTAAGCGAGCAGCCCTGAAGTGTCCCGGCCCTCCGGTCTTGCTTGTTCCTGGGGCTTGTGGTCTGAACGGAACCACCGTTGCGGCGCGGCGACACTCCACCCCGAACCCAGTCCTTCCATTTTCCGGGCGGACCCGGCTCCGCGGCAAGCGCCACCCGCCTTTCTTGATTCATACCAGGTACGACAACACCGATCAACTCACCGGCGCGGATTACGATTTTCAGACCGACGAATCGTACTCCTACGATGAAAACGGCAACCGGACGAACACCGGCTACTCCACCGGCCATCACAACCGGCTCACTTCGGACGGCGCGTACAATTACACGTATGATGGCGAAGGAAACGTCAGTTCAAAGACGAAGATCAGCGACAGCACAAGCATCCAGTACACCTGGGATCACCGCAACCGGCTCACGAAGGTCACGTTCAAGAACTCCGGCGGCACGCCGACCACGGTGATTGAGTACACCTACGACCACAACCAGCGCTGGATCCGCAAGACGCTCGACACGAACGCCGATGGGACGATCGAGCAGTCCCAGATCTTCGTCCACGACCAGGGCCAGATCGTCCTGGACTTCCAGAAGACGGGCCCAGAGGCCGCGACGACGCTCGACCTTGCGCGGCGCTACCTCTGGGGCCCCGCGGTCGATCACCTCCTGGCGGATGAAACGGTCGACGACGGCACGGCCCACGACGTCGCCTGGGTGCTCGGCGATCACCTCAACTCGGTGCGCGACTTGGCCGTCTACAATCCGGTCACGCAAATGGTCTCGGTCGTCAAGCACGTCACGTTCGACGCCTTCGGCAACGTCACGAGCGACTCGGCGCCCGGCGCTCTGACATTGTTCCGATATACGGCGCGGCCGTATGATGCGGATGCTGGAATCCAGAACAACCTCAACCGCTGGTACGACCTCTCGACGGCGCGCTGGATGAGCGCCGATCCGATCGGGTTTGAAAGTGGGGATGTGAACCTGTATCGGTATGTGAGAAACAACCCTATCGCACTGTTTGATCCCGTCGGACTTATACGTACAGACATTGCGGTTGTCGGAAATCTCATCATCTACGACGGCGAGTTAGGTCCCCCTTCGTGGGATGATATTGCGCACCTACTGATGTTTGGTGGTGGTGCCGATCCCGCCCTCGGGGAAGAGAATCTGAACAATTACTTCTTTGT
>JAMOAF010000804.1 GCA_023621895.1 Planctomycetota bacterium | reverse complement strand
CTTCTCGGCTGGGAGCAGCGGACCTCAAGGATGCTGCCTCGCATCAGCCTCTTGACTTCCTCCGGCGTTCCCGTGGCCAGGAGCTTGCCGCGATGAATGAGAGCAAGCCGATTGCACCGCTCGGCTTCGTCGAGGTAGGCCGTGGAAACGATAATCGTGACCTTCTCCCGCAGAAGCTGGTACAGGATCCGCCAGAAGTCCCTCCGCGAAACGGGGTCTACGCCGTTGGTCGGTTCGTCCAGAAACAGGACCTTCGGCGTATGGACCAGAGCGCAGACCAAGCCGAGTTTCTGCTTCATCCCCCCGGAGAGGTTCCCTGCCAGACGCCTCTTGAAAGCCGCCAGGTTGCTGAAAGCCAGCAGGCGGTCGACCTTCTCCTGCCGACCCCGGCGAGGAACGCTGTAAATGTCCGCGTAGAAGTCGATGTTCTCCATGACCGTCAGGTCCGGGTAGAGGCCGAACCGCTGGCTCATGTAGCCGATCTCCTCCTTGACTGCTTCCGCCTCGCGGACAACATGGTGTCCCGCCACCCAGGCATCGCCCGAGCTGGGCTCCATGATCGAGGTCAACAGGCGCATCGTCGTGGTCTTGCCCGCGCCATCGGGTCCCACCAGGCCAAAAATCTCCCCCTCGGCCACGGCCAGCGTCAGCCCGTCAACGGCCACCAGGCCGTTGAACGATCTGGTCAATCGCTCCGTTCGGACAGCGTCCATTATCGGTCCTCCCCGCTTGCCAGCAGAATCTCCGCGTCGGCGGGCATCCCTGGCTTCAGCTCCATGCCGGGATTGGGAATATCCACCTTCACGCGGTAGACGAGCTTGACGCGTTCCTGCTGCGTCTGCACGTTCTTGGGCGTGAACTCGGCCTTCGAGGCGACAAACGAGACACGCCCCTCGTAGGCCTTGCCAGGATAGGTGTCCGTCGTCACCAGCACGCGCTGCCCCACCTTGACCCGCCCCAAGTCCGTCTCCTGGACATAGGCCCGGAGCCAGACGTTCTCGAGGTCGCCGACCGTCACGACGGGCGTTCCCGGGGCGACATACTCTCCCGTTTCCACGTTTTCGGATAGCACGATCCCCGATAGTGGCGAAACCAGGACGGCATAGCCCAGGCGGGTCTCCGCGAGGCGCAGGGCAGACTCGGCTTGCTCGGCACGCGCGCGCGCCTGCTCGATGGTTTCGCGGCGTGGACCGGCCTTGGCCAGGTCGTACTGCGCCTGGGCTTGAGCCAAGACGGCCTGCGCCTGCTGGATTTGCTCTCGGCGCGGCCCTTCCTTGATCAGGTTAAGCTGCTCGGCGGCCTCGCGCGCCCGAGCGACGCCGACTTGATAAGCGGCCTGACTGGCCTCGTATTCCTCGACGGAGACCGCATGGCTCTCAATCAACCTGGCGGCGCGGTTGAATTCGCTTTGCAGGCGGCCCTGCTCCACGGTTACCCGGGTCAAGTTGGCCTCCGCCACGGCGATCTCCTGCGCGCGAGCGCCGCTCTCCAGTTCCTCGAGCACGGCCTGGGCCTTGTCCCTGGCGGCCTTTGCCGCTGCGATTTCCTCGGGGCGGGAGCCCGCCTCCAACTCGGCCAGAGCAATCCGGGCGGCCTGCAACTCCGCCCGGCGCAAGGCCACCTCCCAACTGAGGTCCGAACTGTCCAGCCGGGCCGCGACCTGTCCGGCCTCGACCAACTGGCCTTCATCGACGAGGCGTTTTTCCACGCGGCCGCCGATCTTGAAGGCCACTTCCGCGTCCGTCACTTCGATATTGCCCGAGACGCGGAGCAGGCTCCTATCCTCTCGAGACTTCGCAAGGACGAACCGGTAGAGCGACATGCCCCCGAAGACCGCCGCGGCCAGGATGGCCGCCACGATCCGTTTCCTTCGTGACTTCATGGCTTTGCTCCTTTGTGAATTTGTATTCACATTACGTCGAAAAAAATTCCCGCCGCAGTGCCTTCGGCCGTTCGGGACCGCTTCCTGGGCCTGCTTCTGGAGTCCGTCGCACACTGTTTTGCGAATTGAAATTCACTTTATCCACACAGGTCGATGCCGCAACGTGTCTCTTGGTTACGGGGAGTTTCGTTTCGTGTCTGACGAAATCGACTCGCGCAGCAGGTTCCAAGCCTGTTCCGCGTGGTCGGAAACGTCGAACTGACCGCTACTTAGATTCCACAGGACGGCCCCGGGCAGGACGATGCCCAAGAGAGCCATCGACACCACCTTCGGGTTCAACTCGGCGCGAATCGCTCCGCTCCGCTGGCCTTCTCGGACAATCTGGGAGACTTGAGCGAGATAACCGCGGATGATCTGGTAGACCCTCGCCTTCCGTTTCGGGTTTCCGCTGACCATTTCGTCCGAAAAGATAATCCGCGGAACGGCCCGGTTTTCCTGAATGAAGCGGACATGCCGCACCAGGACCCGGTGTAGACGGTCGATCGCATCATGGGCCTCCTCGCGGACAAGGTGGACATTGGCTGCCAACCGCTGCCCGATAAGTTCCACCACCGCATCGAGCACCTCGTCTTTCCCCGCAAAATGCCGGTAGATTCCCGCCGGGACCAGCCCAACCTGGCGGCCGACCCCTGCCATACTCAGCTCCTTGATCCCTCGCGTGCCGAGCAAGTCCAGGGCAGCTTCGGCGATCTGCTCCCGCCGAATTGCAGTGTCCAGCTTTTCAATCGCCATACTCTTGCCTCCGATGTGATTTTAGATTCACATGACGCTCCGGTCAAGACGCGAATCGGGGTTCGATCGCTCCGACCAAGTATCGCCGGTGGAATCGAGATCGCCAATTCACGCCCATCGAGGGGGACGGCGGAAATGGCTTGAACCTTCAGGGAGACTGGGGGACATCCGGGGCTTTGCGGTTGCCGGGCGTCTCTTGCACGGTCCGGGTCAGGACTTTCACTGGCCAATCGTACGGGCCTGCCACCCCCGAGCCGCCATGAATCGCCGCGCCTGGTTCAGATACCCGCCGGCGCCCTCGAAGATGCTCCGCTTCTCGCTCTCGTTAAGCAGGAATTTCCCCGCGGCTGCCTCGATCGACACGGCAACCAGCACGAGGCTTGCCAGCGCCGGCCCCAGGCACACGGCAACCGGCAGCGCCACGCTGACCCAGCAGGAACGATCGAGCCGCAGCCCCCATTTCCGGCACACGGCAGCCAGCGCGGACAGGGCGGTGATATTCGCCGCCGCCGTGGCCAACACCGCTCCCAAAAGCCCGAACCGCGGCAAGAGCACCAGGTTCAGACCGATGTTGACCACCAGTCCGCAGAAAAGCGAGATCGTGGCAAGATGGGCCTTTTCGCAGCACCAGGTGTAGTTTTGCAGTAGTCCGAACAGGGCAAACCACGTGCAGTACACCAGCGTCCACGGCAGGACGGCCATCGCCCCGTCGAACTTCCCCTTGAAGGCAACGCTGAACAGCAGCGGGGCGGCGAAGAGCACGAGCACGCTCGCCGCCGTCAACCCGAACGCGAACAGCTTCAACAACAATTGCAGGCGCGCCGCGACCTGGCTTCGGCGGCCCGACTCCCAGTCGTGGGAAAGGTGCGGCGTGACAATGGATCCAACCATTGCAACGACGGAAACCAACAGCAGCGGCATCACGCGGCATGTGTGATAGGCGCCGATCTGAGCCAATGCGCCCTCCGCCGCCGCGCCGGAATAGTGGATGATCATGTACCGGTCGGCCACGTCAAACATGCCGGCCATGAAGTTGGCGAGCGAAATCCAAGCCACGAACGGCAGGATTCGGGGCCAGACGCTGATCCGCACCGGGGCTGCCGGCAACCCCGGCGGGTCCTCGGCCGCCGGCCCGCGGGCCAGCATGGCGATCCCCGCGCTCACCGCGCAGGCCAGCCCATAGGCGATCACGACCGACGACGCATCGCACCGCCAGAGCCACAGCAGCACGATCCCCGCAACGGCGAAAACAATACTGTTGGCCATTTGCAGAGCCGCCAGCAGCCGGGCGTTTCGCAGCGCGCTGCAAAGGTCAAGGAAGTAGTGGTGCGCAATCACCGCGGCCAGGCTCAGGGCCATCAGGACCACAAGCCCGCTCCGCGCGCCGGTTCCAAACACAAGCCGCGAGATTGGCGAGCTGGCCGCGGCCACAAGCGCCACCGATGCACAACCAAGGACGCAATAAGCCAGGCTTGTTCGCCGCAGGAAGGGGCTCAGCGCGCCGCGCTGCCGGTAATACTCCACGTATCGGCGGAACGAGCTGGAGATGGCCATCACGCTCAACGGGGCGGCGATCATCAAGAAGCTGAACGCCATGTCCCACTGGCCGAGCTGCTCCGCGTCGAGCCAGCGGCAGAACAGGATTGCGCGGAGAAACCCGATCCCTCGCTGCGCCACCGTCAGCACCAGGAGAATCAAGATCCCGTCGGCCAAAGTCTCCGCTCTCTCGGCGGTTGTCTCCTCGGGTTGGCATTCGGCGGTGCGCATGGGATGGTTCATTCGGTCGGAAGCGGCGATGCTTGACTAATCACAGTCGGCGGGCCTCGGACTCGTCGAGCAGGCATCCGTGGCCGCCGCGGCGCCTTGAAGCCACTGTTTCAGCTCGAGCGCGGCCAGCCAGAGTCCATGGCGGACGCGGGCCGTTGGCCGGGCGGCGGCGATGCGGATTTCCACTGTCCCGTGCGGCCCAGCCCGCCATTGCCGCTTGTACGGTTCGTCGCCGCGGAGGAAGTCGAAAACGCGGTAGCCGCGCTCGATGGCGTCTTTCAAGACCATCAGGGTGGCGATCTGGCCGGGAGAAACCCGGGCCCGGCTGGGCGCCATGCCACCCTGGTAGCAGTAAACGACCTCGCGTCCGAGGAGGTGGTATTCGGCAGCCGCGGGCTCTCCGTCGAGTTCCATCCAGTACAATCCCAACCGCGACTGGCGGAGCATCCATTCCATCGCCTCGGCGTGGAAAGCGGCATAGCGGCGCGACGAAAAGCAGCCCGCCTGGCCGAGCATGGCGCGCCGCCGCCCGTGGAGGTCCGCGAGAATTCGGCAAGCCTCGCCCAGTTCCGCCGCGCCGGTCGCGCGGTGGAGCACGGCCCGGCCGCTGTCGATGAACTTCCGCTCCATCTGCCGAAGCGTCTTGCGGCGATTCCGCGAAAGCGCCCGCAGGTAGTCCTCCCAGGTAGCCGGGAGGGGAATGCGCCAGCAGTTCGGGCCGGCCCTCCTGTGCAACCGGCAGCCGGCGGCGGCCAATCGTCGGACCAGCGCCTCCACGCAGAGCTCGTCGGGATTGACCGCCGACAGTTCGAGAAGGTCCCAGGCGTCTTCCGCGCTCGATTCGGCGAGCCGGCAGGCCAGCGCTTCGCCAACCGGCTGCTCCATGCCGGGAAGCGAGAGAACGGTGACGTATTCCGAGCAGATTTCTCCATCGCCCATCAGCCGCAGGGTCCGCCCGCGGCGCGGGCACCTGGTGCGATACCACGGCGCCAGGCCAACCAGTTCTCCGCGATCGAAGACGGCGAGCACGTTGAGCCCCCCCGGCGATCCGTAGTGGCGCCACCAGGCGGCCAGCCACTGCCAGGTTCGGAAGGGCACGTCGCCAGCCAGCCGATTCCATGCGCCGGCATGTTCGGCAAGCGATTGCATCTCGGTAAATCGGACGACTTCCATCGGCGGCCCGATCCAGGGGGTGAACGACGACCTTCGCCACAACTCTCCCTCAAAGCCCCGCAAATGCAAACGCCTGGCCGCGGCTTTTCTTCACAAGTCCCGCGCGGCTGACGCGCGCGCCGAGCGGGGTGGCAGCCGCTTGGGGCGGCAAATGCGATTCTCTCGCTGCCTGGTGGGAGGTTTGCCGCGGAAACTCGCGGCGAGGGCCGCGAACGATCAGCAACGCGCTTGCGCCGGTTGTGCCGATCCGATCGATTATATTGCTTGAAATAGTCTTCTCGGGGGCCACGTGGGCTGGCGGACCGCACGCGGCGTGATCCGGTGCAATATTTGGGCAGAGTCCTTTTTTTCGCGGATTCCGCGACGATCACGTCCAGAGGAGAGCTCGCCGCCGCCAGTCAGGATTATTGATGAGCCGATCGTTACCCCGACGCGTAAGCCAGGCCACCCTTGGAACCCGACGCGTAAGCGAGGCCAATTTTAACCCGACGCGTAAGCGAGGCCACCCTTGAAACCCGACGCGTAAGCGAGGCCGCCCTTGAAACCCGACGCGTAAGCGAGGACACCCTTGGAACCCGACGCGTAAGCGAGGCCAGCCTTGAAACCCGACGCGTGAGCGAGGACACCCTTGAAACCCGACGCGTAAGCGAGGCCACCCTTGAAACCCGACGCGTAAGCGAGGACACCTTTGAAACCCGACGCGTAAGCGAGGCCAGCTAGCCGAGTCGCCCTCGCTTACGCGCCGGGTCACCACGGCCTCGCTTACGCGTCGGGTTACGAGGGCGCACTGGGCGAGAGATTGCAGGGTCATAAACAATCCGGGCGGGTGGGGCAGCGTTGCGGGGCCCGCCGTTCGATCCGGCCAAACGGCCTTCCGAGTCAATCATGCCAAACCCGAACCCCACTTCGATCCACCCGAGTATATTCCTGGAACAACTGAGAACGCATCCGTGGCGCTGGCTGGCGCCGACGGTGGTCATCACGGCGCTGGCCGCGGTCTACGCCGTGTTGAAGCCGGCGGAGTGGGATGCCGTCCAGGCGCTGGCGATTCGCAACGAAGCTGCCAACAACGCCGACGGGCCCGGCAAATTCAGCCATCCCGAAGCGCGGCGGACTGCCCAGGAGACCGTGCTGGAATTGGCCCGCAGCAGGTCCGTACTCTCGGCGGCGCTTGCGCGGGTCGGCCCCCCGGCGGGGCGGCGGATCGGCGCCGGCGCCTGGCCGAGCGAGAAACAGGTCGACGATTTCCGCAGGCAGGTGACCCTTAGCCCTCCCCAAGGCACGGAACTCGGCAAGGCCGAGGTGTTTCACCTCACGGTGCGCGACAGAAGCCGCCAGCGCGCGCTGGCCCTGGTTTCCGCGGTCTGCGACCAATTGCAGGCAAGTTGCCAGCGCTTGCGCGACGCAACCGCCGCGAGCATGATGGAGGAACTCCGGCAGGCCGCAAACATCGCCCGCGCCGACCTCGAAGCATCCACGGGCAGGGTCGCCGAGATGGAAACCCAGGTCGGCGAGGACCTGAGCGAGCTGCGGATGCTTCATGAGTCGTATTCCGGCGACAGCGCGCTCCAACGAACGGCGACCCAGCTCCGCGACGAAATCCGCCAGACCGAGGCGGCGCTCGAATCGAACGAGCAGCTCCTGAAATTACTCGTCCACGCCGAGCAAGAGCCTTCGCGACTGGTCGCCGCGCCGAATCGTTTGATCGAATCGCAGCCGGGCCTTCGCCGGCTCAAGGAAGGCCTGGTCGACTCCCAACTCCGCACCGCGGCACTCCTCGGCCGGATGATGGAAAGCCACCCCCTGGTGGCCGCCGGCAAGGAATCGGAAGAAGAAGTCCGCCGCCAGATTCGCAGTGAACTGGCAGAGGCGATCAACAGCCTGCAACTCGAGTTCCGGCTCAATTCCGACCGGCTTGCCCGGCTCCAGGACCAACTGCAAAAGATCGACGCGCGGCTGGCGCGGTTGGCACGGCTCCGGACCCAGTACAGCATCCACGTGGCGGAGATGCAGAACCGGGCCGAGTTGCTCAAACGGGCTGAAGAGGAACTATCGAAAGCCAGCATCGCCGAGGCCGCCGCCAAGACATCCAGCCTGCTGGTGCCGATCGACGGCCCGGCGGCCGCCGCCGAGCCGGCCGGACCGGGGAGAGCCGTGATCGCGCTGGTCGGCCTGGTGGCGGCCTTGCTGATCGGGATCGGAATCGCCGTCTTGACGATCCCAACGCCGGCGGTTCAACCGGCAACGCCGGTCGCGGTTGAAGAGTTGCCGGCCGTTCTCAGAAGTTCCCATGTTTCCACAGTGCCCCCTCGGCGCGGCAAAGGCGGCGCCCTGACGCTCAGGGAAGCCCTTGCAGAGGTGGCCGCTTTTTCCCAGTCAAAATGATCGCCCGCCTGTGACGCCGGAGTTTTTCCGCCATGCTCGCCTTGCTTACGCTTGCTGCCGCAACCGCGCTGGTCTGGACGGCAGTGCTGCTGCGGCGCGGCGGCCTGGCGGCCGGGTGCCTCCTGGTGCTCGTGGCGGGCGTTTGCTTCGGGCCGCCGTTCTTTCACCAGTCGATTGGGCCGCTGCCGATCTCGCTGGACCGGCTCATCTGGGCAGCTCTGGTTGCCTGGTGCTTGATGGCTCGGCTCGCCGGCGCGGCTTGCAGCCGGCCGCTGGCGCGGTCCGACTACGTGCTGGCGGCGTTTTTCCTCGTGATCGTTGTCAACGTCTTGGCGTTCGATTTTCGGGCGGGCGGCGGACTGCCGGTCTCGCAGCTCGTCTTTTACCATGTCCTCCCGCTCGGTCTCTATTGGGTCGCCCGCCAGGCCCGCTATTCAAGCCGGATCGTGTTGGGCATGCTCGCCGGTTGGGCCCTGTTTGGGGTGTACCTGTCGCTCACGGCGATCGCCGAGACGGGCGGGCTTGACTGGTTGATCTACCCGAAGTACATCGCTTCCCCGGAGTATCCCGAGTTTCTCGGGCGAGCCCGCGGACCGCTCTTGAACCCGTCCGGGTCCGGCATCCTTCAGGGCCTTTGCCTTGCCGCGGCCGCCGTGCTGTGGCCGAGCGCGGGCCGGAGGGGCAAGCTGGCATTGGGCGGCATCTGCCTCGTGATGCTTGCCGGAATCTACAGCACGCTGACGCGCAGCGCCTGGATCGGGGCGGGGCTGGCGCTCATCGGCGTCTGCGCGCTGGCGATTCCGCGGCGATTGCGCGTGCCGGCGGTGCTCGGCTGCCTGCTCGTGGCGGTGTTTGCCGGCGCCACCCAATGGGAACGGCTGATTTCCTTCAAGCGCGATCGGGCACTGACGGCCGAAGACGTCGCCGATTCGGCCCGGCTCAGGCCGATCCTGGCGATGGTCGCCTGGGAGATGTTCCAGGACCGCCCCTTGGCCGGATGCGGGCTGGGCCATTACATGGATGCCCATACCCAGTACTTGAACCAGCGGCCGTGGGGGATGCCCTTGGAAAAGGCCGGCCCCTTCATCCAGCACAACGTTGTTCTGGCCTACCTGGTGGAACTCGGCCTGGTCGGCGCGGGGCTTTACATAATCGTACTGAGTCTCTGGCTCCGCGATGCGTGGCGCCTGTGGCGGACCCCGGACGCCCCCCTCTGGACTGGCCAGTACGCGCTCTTCTACCTGGCGTTCCTGGTAAACTACCTGGTCAACGGGATGTTCCACGACGTGACGCTGATTCCCATGGTCAACATGATCGTGTATTTCCTCGCCGGGATGACCGTCTCACTGCGCCAAGAGACGGAAGCCCTGGTAGACGGCCACTCCAGGGCCGCTCTGACCCCCCAGTCGCGATGGCTTGGCAAGCGAGAGGCCGGAAACCACAATCAGGCTTCAGGGCAATGGCTTCGAGCATAAAGGGTAAACCTGCGCCAGACCAGACAGCACAACGGAGGCAACCGTGAACGATGACGTCACAAGGTCGGAGCTGCTTGGCCAAACTCGCACACTCCAAATTGTCTGTGGCGGGCTGATGGCTGGATGCCTGTTGTTCATGGCGATCGCTCTCGGGCTGACCCTTTCCGGCGTGATGCCGCCACTCGGCACCGCGCCGGTGCTGACCTATGTGGGGGCCGCCATCTCGGCGTTCTTTCTCCTTGCCCGAGCGGCGGTGCCGAGCGTGATCACCACGCAGGCCCGCCGGGCACTTGCCCACGGCAACTTAGACAAGCTGCCCGTTCTGGGAGGCAACTTTCAACCGCATTTGGCCTCGCTGGTCGAGCGTGCGGGGGACACGGGCCGGTTGGCCGCCGTCTACGGCTCCCAGGCGATCGTGGGGATGGCCCTGCTCGAGGGCTGCTGCTTCATGAACCTCATCTTCTTTGTGCTAGAACACAATCCTCTCTCGCTTGGCATCGCTTTGGCGATCTTGGGCCTGATGGCCATCAACTTCCCGACTCACGAGCGGATGGTCGGATGGATCGACAACCAACTGCGGTGGGCCAGGCAGCGCCGAGAAGCGGGCCGTTGAGCGGCAAGCGGGGCCGGGAAGCGGTATTTGCGTCTTTCCACCCTGACGGCAAACCGGTATGATCGGGAATTCGAAGCTGCCGGCAGAGGTCTGGCGTCCGCACTCCAACCGGCTCCGGCAGTCGGCCCTTCCACCCACCACCCCGTTTCCCCGGCAGCGACACGCGTTCGCTCCCCCCCTTACCCCATGAAGACCGACGAACTGCGCGAAAAATACCTTGCCTTCTTTGAGTCCAAAGGCTGCGTGCGGCGCCCCAGCGACGTGCTTGTTCCGCGTTGGGACCCTTCCGTGTTGTTCACCCCCGCCGGAATGAACCAGTTCAAGGATCATTTCCTCGGCCGCTGCAAGCTCGACTTCACCCGGGCGACGACTTGCCAGAAGTGCCTGAGGACGGGCGATATCGACAACGTCGGGCGGACGGCGTACCACCACACGTTCTTCGAGATGCTGGGCAATTTCAGCTTCGGCGACTACTTCAAGCGCGAGGCGATCCACTGGGCGTGGGAGTTTCTCACCGATCCGAAGTGGCTCGGGCTGGAACGCGAGCGGCTTTCCGCGACCGTGTATCTCGACGACGACGAGGCGGCGGCCATCTGGCTCGACGAGATCAAGCTGCCGGCCTCAAAGCTCCAGCGACTCGACGAAGGCGAGAATTTCTGGCCGGCCAACGCGCCGAGCCAGGGGCCCGACGGCGTCTGCGGTCCTTGCAGCGAAATCTATTCCCACACCGAGTTCGGCGAAGTGGAAATCTGGAACCTCGTGTTTACCCAGTTCAATCGCGTCGGCGATCCGCCGGGCAACCTGCGGCCGCTGCCGAGCAAGAACATCGACACCGGCATGGGCCTGGAGCGCACGGCCGCCGTTCTCCAGGGCGTGAAGACGAACTTCCACATCGACATCCTCCGCCCGCTGGTCGAGGCCGCGGCGGAAGTCTGCGGGCGGAAATACGATCCGGCGAGCGAGGACGGCCGCCGCGCGAGGCGGATCGCCGATCACGTTCGGGCCTGCGCGTTCGCCGTCCACGAAAACGTCTACCCCGGGCCGAACAAGGAGAAGTACGTCGTCAAGCGACTGCTCCGCCGAGCCGTCCTCGACGGCCACCAGATGGGGGTCCGCGAACCATTCCTCTACCGGCTGATTCCCATCGTTGCCGACCTAATGAGAGTTCCCTACCCCGAGTTGGGCGACACGACCGAACGCGTGGCCCAAGTCATCGAGTCTGAAGAGGCGAGTTTCCTGGAAACGATCGACGGAGGGCTGGCGCGAATCCAGCGGGTCTTCGACCAGATGAAGTCGGCGGGACGGGGTGTCGTCTCCGGGCCGGAAGCGGGCGAGATGTACCAGACCTACGGCTTTCCGCCCGAACTGTTCGAGGCGATGGCCGCGGAGCACAACTTCACCTTCGACTGGGATGGGTTCCGGGCGGAGATGGAGAAGCATGGCCAGATTTCCGGTTCCGCCGACAAGGGCGCGCTGTTCAAGACCGGCCCCCTCGAAGCCCTGAAGAAGGTTGTCCACACGACCCGGTTCCTCGGCTACGACGCGCTTCAGGTCGACGGCGCGCAGGTTGTCGGAATCATCGCCGGCGGCAAGCTCTGCGACCAGGCGACCGAGATCGACCACGGGGAACCGATCATCGTCGTCTTGGACAAAACGCCGTTTTACGGCGAGAAGGGCGGCCAGGTCGGCGACGCCGGCGAACTTGTCGCCGACAACTTCCGCTTCGAAGTCACCGACACGCAGGTCGACGGCGAATTGACCCTGCACCATGGGCATCTCCGCCAGGGGAAGCTGGCCCTCCACGCGCCGGTCACGGCGCGGGTCGACCGGGACCGCCGCCAGGCGATCCGCCGCGCGCACTCGGCCACCCACCTGTTGCACTACGCCCTCCGCAAGCATCTCGGGCAGCACGCCGAGCAGCAGGGTTCCAAGGTCGACGCGGACTGGCTGCGGTTCGATTTCACCAACCCCAAGGCGCTATCGGCCCCGCTGCTGGCAGCCGTCGAGGCCGAGGTGAACGCTCGCGTGGCGGAAGGCGATCCGGTCCTCTGCCGGGATATGTCGCTGGCCGACGCAAGAAAGTCCGGCGCAACGATGCTCTTCGGCGAAAAATATCCCGACACCGTCCGCGTGGTCTCCATGGGCGACTACAGCAAGGAGCTGTGCGGCGGGACGCATTTGACCAGCACCGGCCAGGTCGGTTTCTTCAAGATCCTCGGCGAAGAGAGCGTCTCCGCCGGCACGCGGCGGATCACCGCCCTGGTGGGGGCGGCGGCGGTCAAGCACGTCCAGGCCCACGAGGCCCTGCTCTCGGAAATGGCGGTGGCGTTGAAAGTGCCGGCCGAGGAGCTGCCCGCTCGGGTGCAGTCGATGGCCAAGGAAATCCGCCAACTGAAAAAGAAAGCATCCTCCGTCGGCGTCGCGGCGACCCTTTCGGTCGACAAGCTGCTCGACGACGCGGTCGAAGTGGCCGGCGTGAAGGTGGTCGCGGCCGAGGTGCCGGGCGCGGACCCCAACGCCCTGCGGCAGTTGATCGATCAAATCCGCCGCAAGGCGGCCCCGGTGGCCGTCCTGCTGGCCGCAAAGCAGGACGACGACAAGGTGATGCTCGTGGCCGGACTGAGCCGCGACCTGGTTGAAAAAGGGGGCGACGCCGTCCGCTGGGTGAAAGCCGCCGCGCTGAAGGTTCAAGGCGGCGGCGGCGGCCGGCCCGACCTGGCTCAAGCCGGAGGACGGAAGCCGGAGGGCATCGCCGACGCCCTCGACGAGGCGAAGAGAGTCGCAGCGGAAATGCTGAAATAAGCGGCCTGGCCGGGAAAACTCTGGACATCCACGTCCACCTGTTCGGCGCCGGCGACGCCGGCTCCGGCTGCCGCCTTTCCAAGGCGACCTCAGGAGGGCAGTCCTTCAAGCATCTGGCCGAACAACGGTCTCTGGCGTCAAGACGGAGAGCGGAGGTTCCCATCAACACGATAGCCGCGTGGGCTTGCCCCGCGCTCGCCCCGCCGCGGTGGTCCGCACTGCTATCCGCGTGGGCTTGCCCCGCGCTCGCCCCGCCGCGTTGGTCCGCACTGCTAGCCGCGTGGGCTTGCCCCGCGCTCGCCCCGCCGCGTTGGTCCGCATTGATAGCCGCGTGGGCTTGCCCCGCGCTCGCCCCGCCGCGGTGGTCCGCACTG
>JAMOAF010000796.1 GCA_023621895.1 Planctomycetota bacterium | reverse complement strand
TCGCCGTGGCCGACGAGACGGTTGTTGGAAGGCGGCTGGCCGCGGCGGACCAGGTGGCCCCCGTGGGCGCGCTTAGCCCGGGCATGGCTGCGGCCGCACGCGCCGAGCCGCCTGGGGCGGCCCCCGCGGGCGCGCTTGCCCCGGGAACGCTCGCCGAGGATCGCGGCGGCGGGCTGGCGTATGGTCAGGCGATGGGCGGCGCGTATGGAGGGTTTGGCGGCGGCGGGTATGCTGATCCAGCGAAAGACGCAAAAGAAGGAGCGTACTCCTACTCCCAAGTCGAGCGGCCGGAGGCGGGGCGTGACGCCGAGCAGTACGATTCGCCGGAGGAGAACTCGTTCCAATCGCCCGCCGTCGAGCCCGAGAGCACCGTTTCGATCGACGTCGACACGGCTTCCTACGCCAACGTGCGGCGCTTGCTGCAAAACAACCAGGTTCCGCCGCCCGGCGCCGTGCGAATCGAGGAAATGGTTAACTACTTCCCGTATGAATACCCCCAGCCAAAAACGGACCAACCCTTTGCAGTCGATATGGAAGCGGCCGCCTGTCCGTGGAATGGGAACAACCGCTTGGTCCGCGTCGGGCTGAAGGCCCGAGAGGTCGACGCGGCCCGGCGCGGCCCGAGCAACCTCGTCTTCCTCCTCGACGTCTCCGGGTCGATGCGCGACGCCAACAAGCTGCCGCTGGTCAAAGACGCGATGGCCATGCTCGTCGACCAGTTGACCGAGGACGACCGCGTCTCGATTGTCACCTACGCCGGCCAGGCCGGCCTGGCGCTCGAGCCGACGGAAGGGACCCGGCGCAAGCAGATACTCGAGCGGATCGAGGCACTCCAGGCCGGCGGGTCGACCCACGGATCGGCCGGCATCCAAATGGCCTACGACCAGGCACTGGCCAATTTCGTGCCGGGGGGAAACAACCGCGTGATCCTCTGCACCGACGGCGATCTGAACGTGGGCGTCACCGACGACGACGAACTGGTCAAACTGATCAAAGAGAAGGCCTCCAGCGGCGTGTTCCTGACCGTCGTCGGCTTCGGCGCCGGAAACCTCAAAGACGCCAAGCTCGAAAAGCTGGCCGACAACGGCAACGGGACCTACGCCTACGTGGATAGCCTCCGAGAAGCCCGCAAGGTGTTCGTCGAGCAGGTCTCCGGCCGACTCGTGACCGTTGCCAAGGACGTGAAAATCCAGATCGAATTCAACCCCGCCGAGGTCGCCGGCTACCGGCTCTTGGGCTACGAAAACCGCCTGCTCGCCTCGAAGGACTTCAGCGACGACATGAAAGACGCGGGCGAAATGGGCGCCGGAGACTCGGTGACCTTCCTCTACGAGATTGTCCCGCTGCGGGGCGGCCAGCCCGAGTTGGCCGAGCCGGCCCAGCGGCGCGCCGACTTGCGATACCAGCGCGTCGCCGGCAACGAGTTGACCGCCGAGGCCAAGAGCGGCGAACTGCTCACGCTCAAGCTCCGCTACAAGCTGCCCGACGAGCAGCAGAGCCGGCTGCTGGAGTTCGCGCTTAAGGACGGCGGAAAGAGCTTCGGCCAGGCGTCCAAGGAGTTTCGCTTCGCCGCGGCGGTGGCGTCGTTTGGACTTTTGCTCCGCGGTTCGCAATACAACCGGGGGCTCTCGCTGGCCGCGGTCGAGGAATTCGCCGCCGGCGCCGCCGACCACGATCCGATGGGGCTGCGGAGCGAGTTCGTCGACCTCGTGCGGCAGGCCCGCACCCTCTACGGCGAGACACCGCCCGCCGCGGCGGCCGCACCACGCCGATAACCGCGTGGGCTTGCCCCGCGCTCGGAGCGCCACCGCGGTCCGACATGATAGCCGCGTGGGCTTGCCCCGCGCTTGGAGCGCGACCGCGGTCCGACATGATAACCGCGTGGGCTTGCCCCGCGCTCGGAGCGCCACCGCGGCTCGAATCGCCGTCAGTCCAGAATCGACTTCACAAACGACCACTTCTGACTCGGCAGACCGGCCTCGAGCGGATTGCGGCTGACATATTCAATCGCGGCCAGCACGTCATTCTCGTCGTCAAGGTGCACGAACCAACCGCCGCGAGCCCATGGAGTGGGCGGCCCGCTGAACTCGGCCAGCGGATGAATCCCCTCCTGGGTGAGTTTTTGGGTAGCTCGGCCCTTGAAATGACCAATGATCCGCCGCGCCGAGTGGTTGTGACGGCGCACAACCATGTGAACGTGGTCCCGCATGATCGAACAGGCATGAAGGATATACATGCTTTCACCCACCGCCGCGGCGATGCCTTTGGCAACGGCTCGCGCTTGGATTCCGGACAGCGTCACCACGGGATACTTGAGCGACTTCTTCGCGGTCAGTCTCGAATCCACGTCATGCCGTTGCGTGGCCAACGACTCCCGCGTTGGCGTCCAGGTTGCTGGCCCGAATCTCAATAGCCTTCGACTGCCAACATACCGACTCCATGATCCACGCGGGTCGTTCGGGAGCCAGAAGCCGTAGCAGCCGAAAACCAGGTGGGTGGCGATGGCCATGGTTGGAACGTTTCTCGTTGAGGCGATAAATGTCAGCCGGAACAGAGAGCGTATAGAAGGATATTATGGAGTGCAAGTTGTGGCCCACGCAATCGCGGGGCAAGCCCACGCGGCTATCGGTGTGGGGCGGCGCCAAGCGCGGGGCAAGCCCACGCGGCTATCGGTCTGGGGCGGCTCCAATCGCGGGGCAAGCCCACGCGGCTATCGGTCTGGGGCGGCTCCAAGCGCGGGGCAAG
>JAMOAF010000052.1 GCA_023621895.1 Planctomycetota bacterium | reverse complement strand
GGATGAGAACAACCGCTACGAGCCGGTCGAAAACGTGCAGTTGTCGACCTACAACAACGCCGACCCGGAGAAGCAGCTCAAGGAGATGATGCGGCGATTCTTCCTCCAGGAGCCCAACGTGGCGATCATCCGCGACCTGGTCGACGGCGAAATGATTGCCACGTTGTGCCAGGAGATTCTCGAGGAAACACGGCTCGTCGTCAGCACGATCCGGGCCAAGGACTCGGCCGACGCCCTCGTGCGGCTTGCCGCCATGAAACCACCGCTTGCCGAGCTGGCCAGGTGCATCACGGCCGTCCTCAATCAGCGGCTGGTCCGCAAGTTGTGCGACGACTGCAAGGAGGCGTATGCCCCGCCTCCCAATGTCCTCCAGCAACTCGGCATTCCCCCCGGACGTGTGCAGGCGTTCTACCGGCCCCCCCAGCCGCCGGAAGACCCCAAGCAGATTTGCAGGACCTGCGACGGGCTGGGCTACCTGGGGCGGATCGCGATCTTCGAACTGCTCTTGGTCGGCGACAACCTCCGCGCGGCGCTGGCCGCGCAGCCGAGCGCCGAGGCGCTCCGCGCCGCCGCGCGAAAGGACGGTTACCAAAACCTCCAGCAAGAGGGGATCGTGCTGGTGGCCAAGGGAATCACCTCCCTCCCCGAACTGACGCGGGTTTTGAAACAATAGACGCTGCGGATCGCCGGCCACGCCGAGAGAACCTTGGCAAAAGCGATTCGCGAAATCAAGCAGGACACTACGATGGCTTTCCTCTTCCCGACACTGCTGGTAGTCCTCTTCCTGGCGACCGTGCTCTGCCTGCTGGCCGAGAGCATGTGGAGCAATGCGATCCGTTTCATCAATGTCGTTTTCGCCGCGCTTTTGGCGACCAACTTCTGGGAGCCGGTGGCCCGGCTGCTGGAGAACAGCGTTTCGAAAGGCGGCAGCTACTGGTGGGATTTCGTCGCCCTGTGGGTGCTCTTCGCCGTGCTGATCACGATCCTGCAAACGGTCACGAACCGGGTTTCGCAGGTCAACGTGCGTTTCCTGGCGATCGTTAACAAGGTCGGCGGAATCGTCTTCGCGTGCATGACTGCGGCGGTCCTGGTCTCGTTCGCCAACTTCACCCTCCACACTGCCCCGCTGGGGGAAAAGTTCTGCCAGGGCGGTTTCAATACGGACGATCCCGTGTTCCTCGCGCCCGACCGGCAATGGGCCAGATTCATGACCTTCGCCTCGCGAGGCTCCATGTCGAAATTCGGCGGGCCGGTCGAGTTCGATCCGAAAGCAAAGTTTGACATGTACCGATCGCGCCGCGCGGCCCTCGAAGCCCAGTTGGCCGACGGAAAAGGCTTTGGCGCGGAGAGCCCCCCCGCCCGTTAGTCAGGTTCCTTTTGCCCCCTGAATCGAGTCATGGTCGAGCGCACACAAGAGTCCCACGAAGTCCGGTTTGCCCCGCCTTCCGAAGACGAGGTTCTCGAATACCGCCCCCTGTGCGGCCTCGCGGTCGCCGGGCTGATCCTCGGCTTGTTCTCCTGGCTGGCAATCCTTCACATCGGGTTCAGCGTTGTCGCCCTGGCCGCGATTCTAGCCGCCGCGGCGTCGATGATCAGAATCGCTCGAACCCCTGGCATGATCGGCCGGGGGCTGGCCGTTGCCGGATGCTTACTGGCAATATTCTGGACGGCGGCCGCCTGGGCAAAAGACATCACCCACGCCCGCCTGATGGACAGCCAATCGCGAGAATTCGGGCTGCTGTGGTTCGAGTTCTTGCGCAACAACGAACCGGCCAAAGCGATGGAATTGGGAAATCATCCGGCCGGCCGGCAACCGTTCAATTCGACCCTCATCGATTACTACCTGACCGATCGGGACCGCTACGAGTCTTTCCAGGGGTTCGTGGCGAATCCGGAGGTGCGAGCGCTCTTGAAACTCGGCGACCAGGCCCAGGTCCGGTTCTACCAGGCCGAGGATCAGGATGAAGAAAGGGCCGTCCAGGTGTTCGCCGTGACCTACGAGGAGGGGGGGGCCAAGAAGACGTTCTTCGTGCGATTGGTTCTCCACCGGGCGATCCTTGCCGACAAGCACGTCTCCGGGTGGTATGTCGAAAGCTCCCGCGGGCCGATCACGCCCGGCGCCCTTTAAATCGACCTGCGTGATTCGTGGAAGAAGCGGCTGTTATTCAGATAGCCGCGTGGGCTTGCCCCGCGCTTCGTTAAGTACGGGTTGTGCCGCAGCGCAGGCGCGCCGCGCGGCAAGGCGCACGCGGCTATCACGCTCTCATGATTTCCTCCCGGAATCACGCAAGCACATTTAGTCCAGTGGGATCGCACCTGGCGCTGCCACGCGGCCGGGTCTTCGGTGACGGCAAGCGTGCCCAGACGCGAGCTCACCAAATCCCAGTCTGCCCGGCGCTGTTCGGCATCGCGCGGGGAGACGACCAGCACGACGTCGACGTCTCGCGGCCCGTCGGCGATGGGCACGTCCAGACGCAGGCGTTCCGTCGCATCGAGCCTGGCGTGCAGAGTCCAAGTCTTCACGTTTTCAGTCCTCACGGCGGAAGAAGTCAGAGAGGGGGCGAATGAGCGAATGGTCGAATGCCGATGGGGTGTCTTCAGTTGGTCGCCGCGGTTGGGGGCGGTTGGAGTCCGCCATCGCTTTTCTCTCGATAGGCTTTCGGAAGGCCGGTTGGCTCTCGGTCTCCCCTACCCCTGTCAAGAGCCAAAGCGGCAATGAATTGCCGCACTCCAAAAAGTGCCGCACTCCAAAGCAGTCTCCGGCGCCGCCTCGGCCTGATCCGCTCGCCCTGCCTACGGCCGCAGCAATTGCGGCTGCGGGTTTTCGACCCAGCCGGGCTCGCGCTGGCCCTTACCGCGGCGGCCTGCGTCGCCGAGCTCGACGCGAGCCTGATCGGCCAACTCGAGCAACCGCGCCACAACCTCCGGCCGCGCCGCGGCCAGGTTCGTGGTCTCCCGCAGGTCGTTTTTCAGATCGTAGAGCGCCGCCTCGGCCGGCTTGCCCGGGCCGCGGAGGTTCTGCCATTTGGTCTCCACCGGCAGGTAGAGCTTCCAATCACCGGAACGGACGGCCTGGAGCTGCTCCATGTAGTAGTAATAGAAAGCCTCGTAGGGCGACTTGGCGCCGGGCGCGCCGAACAGCAGGGGCCGGATGTCGTGGCCGTCGATCGTTCGATCCCGCGGCGGCTCGCCGCCGGCCAGGAAGGCGAAGGTGGGCAGCAGGTCCATCGTCGAGCAGAGCTCGTCGCAGACGGCGCCCGCGGGAATCTTCCCCGGCCAGCGAATGATGCACGGCACTCGCTGGCCCCCCTCGGCCGTCGTATAGCCCCACCCGACCAGCGGCAGATTGCTGCCCTGGGGCGGATTGCGCCGCGGCGCGCCGTTGTCCGATGTCCAGACGACGAGCGTCCGCTCGTCGAGGTCGAGCCGTTTGATCGCCGCCAGGACCTCGCCGGTCGACCAGTCCAGCTCCTCCACGGAATCGCCCCACGGACCGTTGGCCGATTTGCCGCGGAATCGCTCGCTCGCGAAGGGGGCCGCCGTGCTGCCCGGCATCGCCTGGGGCATGTAGACGAATAGCGGCCGGTGGCGATTCTCCGTGATGAACTCGATCACTCGCTCCGTGTAACGCTTGGTGAGCAGGTTGCGGTCGGGCGGCGCCTCGATCACTCGCTCGTTTTCCATCAGCGGCAGCGGCGGACGCTGGCCGTCGGCGGTGGCGGTCATGTCGTCGCTGTAGGGGATGCCGAAATAACTGTCAAAACCGTGCCGCGTAGGCAAGAACGGCGGCTGATCCCCGAGGTGCCACTTGCCCACGATTGCCGTCGCGTAGCCCAGGCTCTTGAGCACCTCGGCGATTGTCACCTCGCCGGCCGAAAGGCCTTTCTTGTCCTTGGGCACGAGGACCGCCCCGCCTTGGCTGTTGACGTTGAGTCCCACCCGCCGCGGATAGCATCCGGTGATCAGGCTCGCACGCGAGGGGCTGCAAACGCCGCTGGTCGCGTAGAAGCTGGTCAGCCTGATCCCCTCCTCGGCCATCCGATCGATGTTCGGCGTGCGGTGGACCTTTGAACCGAAGCAGCCGACGTCGCCGTAGCCCAGGTTGTCGCAGAAGATCACGATGAAATTCGGCCGTTGGGCGGCTTCCGCCGCGGCGAGGCCGGCAGCGCCGCCCCAAAAGAACCCCACTGCGACAATCGCTTGAATACTTAGTCTCAACATGCTACTCTTTCCTTTTTAGCAACCCGTCTCGCCGAATTAACCGTTTACGGCCCCGAGGGGGACAATCCGATCGTCGCGGCAGGCGCGTTGTGCCGGTTGTCGAACAGCACCGTCCACCAGGCAAACCGGGACGGCCCTGGTGAACGTTTGCAGGTGTCCAGGCAACAAGCGGAGACCAGCTTACCGACTCCACCGGCCACCCGCAATCTTGCGAAAACGCGCCCCTCCCCGGATTTGACGGCCAGCCGCCGAGCGGATAGCGTGAATTGTGCCTCCCGCGGCTTGAGGAATCGCTTGCGGGAGCGCGGAAAGCGGTCAGCGATCAGCGATCAGCGATCAGCGATCAGCGATCAGACCACTGACCACTGACTGCTGACTGCCAACCAACACCGCAACCACCGGGAGAAAAACGCGATGCTCATCAGCCGGTCGAACTGCGCGGGGCTGTTTCCAACCGCTCTCTTGGTTCTGCTGACGATCGCCTCGCCGCTCGTTTCAGCAGGCGAACCGGAGATCGCCGCCCGGGATCCCGACGGTTGCGGCATGCTCTGCCGCCTCGACGGCAAGCGCCTGTTGATCGTTTCCGGGACTCCAGAAGAGATGGGCGCGGCCCATGGCAGGCTCCTTCGGGAAGAAGTCCGGCAGACGCTCCAGCGCGTGGTCTACCTGGTCGGCGGCGCCTCGACCGTCCAGTCGGGCAAGTGGTTTTTCGATGAAATGGCCGAGATCGAGCGGCGGACCGCCCCCCATTTGCCTGAGCGATTTCTCCGCGAGTGCGACGCGATGGCCGCCGCTGCCGGCGCCTCGCGCCGAGACGGCCGCTATGGCAACCTGTTTCCTGAAAAGTTCCACTGCTCGGGCGTGGCCGTGCGCGGCAAGGCCAGCACCGATGGGCAGGTTGTCCACGCCCGCGTGCTCGACTACATGCGCGACATCGGCCTTCAGGAAACGGCCGTGATTGGCGTGTTCATTCCCGACGGCCGCCACGCGTGGATGACACTCGGCTACGCGGGCTTTATCGGCACCGTGACGGCAATCAACCGGGAGGGCCTGGCCGTCGGCGAGATGGGCGGCGGCGGCGAGGGACAGTGGGACGGCGTGCCGATGAGCTTCCTGCTCCGCGACATCATGGAACGTGCCGGCAACGTCGAGCAAGCGCTGGCGATCCTCAAGGCGGCGCCGAGGACGTGTGAATACTACTATGTGCTCAGCGACAAGTCGCGGAATCTCGCCGCCGTCAAGGCCACGCCAGGCGAACTGCTCGTGCTTCGGCCGGGCGAGCAGCATCCCGGTTTGCCCCCCGTGCCCGCCGACACGGTTTTCATCTCCGCGGGCGATCGGGCGGAGGCATTGAGCCGGCGGCTGCACGAGCGGCATGGGCGGATTGGCGTCGCGGAGATGATCGAGATCATCAAGCGGCCGGTGGCCATGAAGAGCAATCTTCACAACGCGATCTTCACGCCCGAGACGCTCGACATGTGGGCCGCCGACGCCGGCCGGTCGACGCTCGCCTGCGATCAGCCGTACGTGCGCGTCAACCTTGGGCAGGTGCTGAGCTTCTACGCCGCCAACCGGGCGGTTCCTTAGGGAGAAAGTGGTCAATTGCCGGTGGCTGTTGGCGCACCTGGAAGAGTGACCTCGCCGGCGCCCCAACCGCCGCGGCTCTTCGGGCCAAATGGGAGGATCGCCCCGGCCAGCTATTCCGGCCCGCCCAGAAGGCCTTCGTGGAAGAAGACCGGCTTGTATCCGTGCTCGGTGGCCCAGCGGATGGCCGCTTCGCACCGCTGGGCATGGTCGGGAATGTAGGCCCGGTAGAAGGGCCAAAAGTATTGCTCGTGGGTCAGCAAGTTGACCGTTTCGCGGCGATCGGGCTCCCGGGCCAACGGGTCGAGCGTCGCAGCGACGCGGTCGACCGGCGTCGAGTTGCAGATGATTGCGTCGCGGATGAAGATGATCCCGCTCTCGAAATCCATCCAGAGGTCATGCTTCGAGACATACTCCGACCGCCGGGCGTCGAAATTGTAGTTGATGTCCCAGCGGCCGCCGCTCGGCTGGAAATACCCGCTGAGCACGCGCACGCCGCGACGCCCCAGCGCCTTGAGCCCCTCGGGCGTCGCCATGGACCAGTGCAGGTTCGTCGGCGGGGCGAAGACCTCGGCGCCGGCAAAGCGGTGAATCTGCTCCGCCACCCGGTCGTAGTCGCCGATCAGCTTCTCGGCGGGAGCGTCCTGGTACGGCCGGGAGGGGGAATCCGCATAAGCGTGGAACGCCAGGCGCAGCCAGCCGGCGTTGTCTTTCCACTCGTTCTTGTAGATGTCGGGGAACTCCGGCAACGTGAAGCCGTCTTCCGCCGCGAAGTAGATGTTCACCGAGAACCGCGTGCCGTACTTCTGATGCAAATCGCGGAGAATTTTCAGGTAGAAACAATCAAACAGCGAGGCGTACCTGTTGCGCGCGATGTCGCGGAGAAAGAAGATATTGTCGTCAACCGCGAAGTGATACCGGGGCTGCGAGTATCGGTCCCAGACGACGCGGACACGATCCTCGCCGCGGCCCGCGGGATCGCTGGAGACGGCGACGATTTCCGTCACCTTCTCGCGCAATACGACCTGGCCGATCAGCTTCTCGCCTTCGCGCCGCGCAGGCTGGCCGTTGATCGTCACCTGGCTGGAAGGGGGCGCGGCGCACACCACGGGGATCGACAACCCGCCGTCGACTGGCTTCCCGTGCCGCCTGCTGAGTATCGCCCCGTCAAACGGTAATTCGATTTTCACTGCGCTTGCCGCGTCCGCCGACACGCTCCGGTGCGTTGCCATGATGACTGTGCCGGCCGCCGCTGATCGGAGAAAACCGCGGCGGCTTACCGCCGCAAACCGAGCCCGCTCCGCGTGATGGGTCATGTTGCCCTCCCAGCCGATATTTCCTGCCTGGCCGCCAACTGGAGACGCCCGATGCGGCAGACGCCCCTCATTCTTGCCGAAGGCGGGGGCGATTACAACATCCGGCGACGGTTTTTTCAAAGCCGTTTACGCTCCGGGACGAAACGCGGCGGCGGCGTCCCATTCTCGGGCCAATCACGCTTGCCGCGCGGCCAACGAGCAGCCCTTGCCGCGAGAACAGACTGAAGTCCGCATGAACAACAGGGCGGCAGTCGTCGCCTCGGGGACTTTCTTGACGCGGTCGGTCCGCGATCCGATAATGCCCGCTGAGTTGGCGACAGCGATCGAGAATCGAGGAATGGGAGACTTGCCATGAGACGCGTGTGGCTTGCAATGGGCGCAGCCTGTTTGCCCTTCTGGCTGGCGGCGGCAACGCCGTACGGCGCGGGACAGGCCGGAGCGGCCGAGTCGTCGATCAGCGCCGGCGTGGCGGTGGTCGATATCACGCCGCCGATCGGCTATCGCATGGAAGGGTATTTTTCGGAGCGCCTCAGCACGGGGACGCACGATCCCTTGCAGGCCAAGGCGATCGTGTTGCAGGAGGGGGACGAGCGGGCGGCCCTGGTCGTCTGCGACCTGTGCGCGATCAACGCCGCGGTGACCGGCCCGGCGCGCGAGCAAGCCGAAGAGAAGACCGGCATTCCGGCGTCGCACATTCTGATCGCCGCCACGCACACGCACACCGGACCGCTCTATTTCGGCGGTCTGCGCGAGCATTTTCACAGGAAGGCGGTTGCCAAGGACGGCATCGATCCCTGCGAGCGGATCGACTACGCGGCCTTCCTGACGGAGAAACTCGTCGAGGCGATTGCCGGCGCCCAGGCGGCGGCCAAGCCGGCGCGGATCGACTCCGGTACCGCCTTGCAGAACGACCTGTCGTTCAACCGCCGGTTCCACATGAAGGACGGCTCCGTGCGGTGCAACCCGGGCTCGCGGAATCCAGACATCGTCCGTCCCGCCGGGCCGATCGACCCGCAAGTCGGCGTGGTTCTGGTCCGCCAGGCCGCCGACAACCGGCCCTTGGCTTCGCTGACCGTCTTCGCGCTGCACCTCGACACGACCGGCGGCACGCTTTACAGTGCCGATTACCCATACTACCTCGAACAGGCCTTGCGGGAGTCCCTCGGCGAGCGGTTTGTGTCGGTGTTTGCCAACGGCACCTGCGGGGACATCAACCATTTCGACGTTAGCGGGCGGCGGACGCTCAAGACACCGTATATCGGCGAGACGCTGGCCGCGACCGTCAAGGCCAGCTTGCCGGAACTGAAGCCGCTGGCCCAGCCCGGCCTGGCGGTGCGAAGCGAGATCGTCGAACTCCCGCTCCGCACCTATACGCCCGAGGAGGTCGCCTTGGCCGAGCAGGCCCTGGAGATGATCGGCACGGGGAAAAAGCCCCCCATGGACATGGTCAAGGCCTACGAGATCATCAGCTTCAAGTACCGCCCCGCTGGCAAGCTCCCCGCGCTGGTGCAGGCCATCCGCCTGGGCAACGGCACGGCGCTGGTCGGGTTGCCGGGCGAGGTCTTCGTCGACCTCGGGCTGGCGATCAAGAAGGCCTCGCCGTTTCCCAACACGATGGTGGTCGAGCTCTCGCAGGACTGCCCCGACTACGTGCCCACCCGCAAAGCCTTCGCCGAAGGCAGTTACGAGACCGTTTGCAGTTGGATCGAGCCGGGCGGCGGCGAAATGCTTGTGGACTGCGCCGTGCGACTGCTCCAGCAGCTCAAGCCGTGAGGATCGGCGCGAGTCCACGCGCGCCGTTCACCGCCGTCCACCGACTCCGAGACCCGGCCGTTGCCGGCTGCCCGCCGCTCAACGCGGCAGTCATCGGCTGGCTTTTGAAAACGTGCCATTGATTGGAGCATCCGTTGGTTGCAGGCAAGATCGCCGGCCGGATCGCGATGCGGCGAACGAGCAGACGGAACAGCCGCTCGATTGGGCAGTCGGAGGGGAGATGTCATGAATCGCAAAGCACGATCCGCCTGGTGTGTAGCGGCCATTGCGCTGGCGCTGGCGGGCTTGTTTGCCTGCGGCGTGCGGGCTGCCGACGACCCGAAGCAATCCTTTTTTTCCTACCGGTCTTTCTGGCCGGAGTTCGCCGCGATGCGGCAGTTCAAGGAGGCCGGGGTCAACACCGTCTGCATCTTCGCCGCCAACACCGCCAACTCGCTGGGGCAGCCCTACAGCAAGTACCCTCCGGTGTGGCGCTGGTTCGGCAAGGTTGATTTCGATTCGCTGAACCGGCAATTCGACGACGTGCTTGCCGTGAATCCGGACGCGGATTTCATCTGCATGGTCGACCTGAACACGCCGATCTGGCTCCAGCGCCAACTGGCACTCGGCGGCCACAGCGCCGAGTGCGAGAGTTTTACCATGCTGAGCTGCGCCTGTGCCAACCCGGCTTGGCGCAAGGCGACGGCCGAATACCTCGAGGCGGTCGTCAAGCACATGGAGAAGCGGTACGGCGACCGCGTCAAGGCGTACCTGCTGGCCTGTGGCCAGACCGACGAGTGGATGGACTACAGCCGCGGCGTCGCCGGCCGGGCCAAGGCGCAAGCCTGGCGGGCATGGCGCCAAGCGCACGGCAAGCCCGAGACGCCCCTTCCCGCGCTGGAACGCCTCGATCGCGCCGCGTTCGACAATCTGATCCGTGATCCCGCGACCGAGCAGGACGTGGTCGATTACGCGCAGTTCACCGGCGACATCATCGCCGACACGGCGCTCGAGCTGGCCGCGAAGACGCGCGCGCTCGTTCCGAAGCATCGCCAGATCGGGATGTTCTTCGGATACATTATCGAACTAACCAACGCGCGGATGGTTTGGGCCGGCCACCTGGAATATGAGCGGCTCTACAGTTCACCGGACTTTGACTTCTTCATCAGCCCCGGCACCTACGGCGACCGGCCGATGGGCGGCGGCAGCGGCTTCATGGTCCCGAACGGCACTCGCCGCCTCGACGGCAAGGGATTTCTGCACGAGATCGACCACCGCACGCCAACCTACAACGTCAAGCTCGACGAGTTCGTGTCGATCGGCTGGATGGTGCCCTGGAAGGACCAGGCGGAGACCGACGCCGGGCTGAAACGCGAGTTCGCCCTGGCGATCGTCAACCAGGCTTCCCTGTGGTGCTTCGACATGTGGGGCGGGGTGTTCCGGACACCGGAGACGATGAAGCTGGTCGCCGAGAGCAAGCGGCTCTGGGACCGGTTTGGCGCGATGCCGCTGAAGAGCAGGGCGGAGGTGGCGATGGTCGTGGACCCCCACAGCGCGCGGTACCTCAACGACCGCCATCCCGCCATCCCGCAAATCTACCAGGCCACGCGGAACAAGCTCAACCGCCTCGGCGCGCCGTTCGAGGTCTTTTCGTTCAACGATCTGGCGCGCGCCGACCTGGAGCAGTACCGGCTCTTGGTTCTGCCGGGAGTGTTTGTCATGACGCCGGAAAAACTCGAGGTGCTCAAGAAACACGTGTTCAATAACGACCGCACGGTGTTGTTCGTCTACGCGCCTGGCATTTGCGACGGCAAGAGCCTGGATCCGGAACGGGTGAAAGTCCTCACCGGCGCCGGGTTCAAGACTCCCGGTGTCAGCAAGGTGCGGCAGGATGGCTGGAAGGCGGTCTACGTGCCGGGCTACGAGGGCCTCACCCCGGAGGTGCTACGGCAGGCGGCGGTGGAGGCAAACGTGACGATCGTCTGCCAGGATCCGGTCCCGGTCTACGCCAACGAGCGCCTCCTGGCAATCCATACGGCCGAGGGCGGCGAAAAGACGATTACCTTGCCATGCGACTGCCGCCAGGTCCGGGAACTCTATTCCGGACAGACGATCCCCGTCGCTCAGCGGCGCTTCTCATACAAGTTCAAGACTCCCGACACGGCGCTGTTTGATCTGGCGCCATGACGCAACAATCAATGGCCTCGACCGCGGCCATTCCGGCTTCAACAAACACTTCACTGATTCTTCTGCAAGGAGCGATCCAAATGAAACCTGGTTGGGGCAAATGCCGGATTATTCTTGTCTGCCTGTTCGTCTTTGCCGCGTCAAGCGCCGGCTTCGCCGCGGAGACTGCCGCTCAGAAGGCCACGCCGGCCGCGGAAGACACGACGCGGTGGTATGACTGCAAGGACCTCGCGGTGGAGGGGAAAGGTTGGACCGACACCAAAGCGTTCTACGACCGCTTGCCGGCCAAGGCCGAGGGCGTGGTGACGCCGTCGGTCTGGGGGCTGAGCCACGACAGCGCCGGGATGTGCGTCCCGTTTTCAACGGATGCCCCGTCGATCCAGGTCCGCTGGACGCTGATCAACGCCAACCTGAGCATGCCCCACATGCCGGCCACCGGCGTCAGCGGCGTGGACCTGTACAGCAAGGACAAGTCCGGGCGGTGGCAATTCGTGGCCAATGGCAGACCGGCGGCCGTTACCAACACGGCCAAGTTCACACCGCCCGCCGGACAGCCGTGCCTGCTCTATCTGCCGCTCTACAACGGCGTGAAATCCGTGGAGATCGGCGTCGCCAGGCAGTACACCGTTTCGGGGCCCGACGCCGCGCGCAAAGGGCGCAAGCCGATCGTGGTCTATGGCACGTCCATCACCCAAGGCGGCTGCGCATCGCGGCCGGGCATGGCCTTTCCGGCGATCGTCGGCCGGCAATTGGACACGCCGGTCATCAACCTGGGGTTCAGCGGCAGCGGGCGGATGGAGCCGGCGATGGCCGAGCTGCTGGCCGAGCTCGATCCATCGGTCTATGTCCTCGACTGTCTGTGGAACATGACGCCGGACCTGGTGTCGACGCGGATCGAGCCGTTTGTGAAGACGCTCCGCGCGGCCCGCCCGGACACGCCCATTCTGCTTGCCGAAGATTGCAGTGTCAGGAACGTCTGCCCCACGGAGAAGGGACGCATCCTCCGCACGATCCACGAGAAATTGACGGCCGAAGGCGTGAAGAACCTGTATTTCCTCCCCAGCGAGGGGATGCTGGGAGACGACGCGGAAGGCACGGTTGACGGTTGCCATCCGAACGACCTGGGAATGCTGCGGCAGGCCGAGGCATTCGCCAAGGCAGTGGCCGCGGCTGCCGGGTCGAAATAGGCGCCCGTTGCCCTTCGGGAGGCGTCCGTGCCATGATTGTCCACTCAAGCCAGCGTGTTTGAAGCAAGACTGGTAGGAGGCGCAAGGTGAGCGGGGAAGCAGCGCCCGACGGGCGCGCCGGGAGACGAGACGGGCTGTCACCAAGTGTGGATGCGGGCTTGGAGAAGTCCGCGACGGATTACCAGCAGACCACCGACTACCCTTCCAAGGGTGCGGCCGAAGCGGGCTCTCTGCCCGCTGCGCCCGCGGGTTCCGGCGGCGCTGGCGGGCCGGACTGGCCGGCCTCGGCGACTCCGGCGAGCGAGCCGCCGGAGTCGCGTTATGCGATGGATCGTCTCTATGCCGAGGGCGGCATCGGCCAGGTCTGGCGGGCGCGCGACAAGCAGCTCCACCGGGAAGTGGCACTGAAGACGCTTCGGCCGGAGCTGTTCAAGCACGGCCGGGTGCGCAGCCGGTTTCTTCAAGAGGCGCAGATCACCGGCCAGCTCGAGCATCCGGGGATCGTGCCAGTCTATGAACTTGTCGCCGCCCCGCGGTCTGGCGCGCCGTTCTACAGCATGCGCTTCGTGCACGGGCGGACACTCGTTCAGGCATCGCGAGATTACCATCGGGCGCGGCGGGCAGGCGCAGAAGAGCCCCTCGGCCTGGTCTCGCTGCTCAGCGCGTTTGTCGCGGTCTGCAACACGGTTGCCTATGCGCATTCGCGCGGCGTGATTCATCGCGACCTCAAAGGGGAAAACGTCCTCTTGGGCGATTTCGGCGAGGTGCTGGTGCTCGACTGGGGCGTGGCCAAGGTGCTCGGCGACACGGACGAAGACGGGAGGATGCGTCTCGAAGGTCAATGTTTGCCGGCGGAGGCCACGCAGACCGTCCAGGGCGACATCGTCGGTACGCCGGCCTACATGGCCCCCGAGCAGGCCGAGGGCCGGCTCGACCTGATCGACAGCCGCACGGACATCTACGGTCTCGAGGTATTGGAAAGACTGGTCCGCGACGCTCCAACACCTCCCCGCGAGCTGTGGCCCGATGTGCCCCAGACTCTCGAAGCCGCCTGCCTGCGCGCGCTGTCGAAAGCGCCGGCCGAGCGCCACGCTTCGGCCACCGCGCTGGGTTTGGAAATACAGACCTGGCAGGAAGTGCAGCGGCGCCAGGCCGAGGAGGAGATGCGCCGCAGCCGCGAACGGTTTGAATTGGCCGTCCGCGGCTCCCAGGACGGCCTTTGGGATTGGGACCTCGAGACCAACGAGGTCTTTTTCTCGCCGCGGTGGAAGAGCATTCTCGGCTACGAAGACCACGAACTCGCCAACCACCTTGACGAATGGTCGAAGCGGCTCCACCCCGACGAGCGGGACCGCGTCCTGGCCGCCAACTATGCGCACATCAACGGCACGACCTCGCACTACGAGTACGAGTACCGCCTGCGGCACAAAGACGGCTCCTACCGTTGGATTCTCGCCCGCGGGGTGGCTCTGCGCGACGCAAACGGCAAGGCGTATCGCATGGCGGGCTCTCACGTGGACATCACCGCCTGGAAGCAGATGGAGCAGATTCTGCGGGAGGCCGAAGAGCGCTACCGCGCGGTCGTCGATTCCGTCCCTTGCGGGATCCTCATCATCGATCCTGACGGGAAGATCCTCGAGTCGAATGCCCAGGCCGCCCAGATGCTCGGCGTCTCGGCCGATCAACTGGCCGAACGATCGCTGGCCAAACTCTGCCAGCGAGCGGTCAACGAAGAAGGCTCGGCGCTCGGCGAGGCCGAAATTCGCGACTGGATGCGCACCGTTGCCGGCCAGCCGTGCCGCGAGTTGGTGATCGGACTGCGCGGAGACGGTGGGAGCGCGAGCCGGGTCTGCCTTGCGGCGCGCCCCATCGGCCTCGATGACGCGGCAGGTCAGTCCCGCGCGGTGGTCTTCATCAAGAACGACTCGAAGAACGCATAAATCTGGGCGTTCGACTGCTCGTCGGGCGAGTGTTCCGCGCGGTTCGTCATGGCAACCCGATTCGAATAGCCGAGCAGGCGATTGACGGCGATCGCGTGGTTCAGCGGAATCCACCGCCGGGGCGGGTCCTCCGAGCCGCCCGAAACGAGGAAAGGCCGCGGGGCCATCAGCGCGTGCAACTCGTGCAAGTCCCGGCCGGCCGCCAGCAATTGCGGATACAATCCGCGGGCGGGATTCTCTTCCGTGATCAGGCCGCGTTTGCGCCACGGCCGCCCGTGGTAGCCCAGATACCACGGTTCCCAATAATTGACGCTCGACCGATCGTCGAAGACGATCCCCGGGTCCGACCAGGCCGCGCAGGCGTATTTGTCGAACAGGCACGAGGCGAACATCGCCCACTTGCCTCCAAACGAGTGCCCCACGATGCCGATGCGCTTCGAGTCGACTGCGGGGCATTGGGCCAGAACGTACCAGGCATTGGCGGCCGCGCAGGCCAACATCGAGAGCGGCTGCACCTCGGCGTGGTCGATGTCCGGATAATAAAGCGCGTAGGTCTTGGCCGCGGTCGCCTCGGTTGTGCCCAGCGAAAGGGCCACGAAGCCGCGGCGAGCCAACTGGTACGCAAAATCACGGTACTTGTTGCCCAAACCGATCGCTGTCTCCGGCTCGTAGTAGACCGCCACTACCGCGGGCATCGGTTTCTCGCCGTCGGGTATCAGCAGGTAGCCGGTGGTCCATTCGTTCGGCGTCCAGCGGAACCGGACTTGGCGCTGTTCGAAGTTCTCGCGCCGCTTCGTCTCCAGGACTTCCACCTTCGGATCGGTGATCAGCGGTGGCCACTTGCCCATCAAGGCGTGCCACTGCTGGAGAATCTCCGCGCGGCGTCTGCCCCAGTCCTCGGGCGTTTCGGCCAGGCTGCCGTCGGCAAATCGCAAAGGAGAGCGATAATCGCCCAGCTTGCCCGCAAACTCGGCGGGAGGCGAAAAGAATGGAGCGATCGTCTGCCAGCAGGCCGCCTCGCCAGCGTCACATTGAGCAGGGGCCGCCTTGGGAAAAAACACGGTCAGCGCGATCCCCGCTGCAACGCCGCGCAGAAACAGTCGCTGGTTGCGGCTGGGTGAGTTCGACGACATGACGATCGCTCCCGGATGTTCTTTTCGAGCGGAAGGAAGCCGAGCTACCACATGCTGTTGATCATTTCGACGGATCGGTCGGCCAGCACCTGTCCGCCTTCAGGGCCGACGCGGTTGCTGGCGACGATCGCGCTGTAGCTGCCGCCCTTGACCGCCCTTTCCGTCGGCAGGTACCCGGCGGAGCCGCAGGTCAACTGGAGCACGAAGGTTTGCAGGGCCTTGCTCCGCCCCTGCATCTGCACGCCGTAGTCGAGGAACAGCTCAAACGGGTTGGTGACGATCGCCACGTCGCCGATCCGCAGGGCGTGGACTTCCACGGTAAGCGTCGGTTCCTTGTCTTGCTGGCGGTAACGGTCGACGACTTTCTGGTGCCACAGTTGCCGCCGCGAGGCATCCCCCTTCTTGGCGAGGGCATCGATCTCGGCTTGGGCCGCGGCCGCCTCCTTCTCGGTCACCTTGCGGACCGGCAGCGCCACGTCCTCGACCTTGTGCGCAAACGCAGCACTGGTCCGCACGTCGTTGCGGACCAGCCCGCAGACCTCGTTGATCTCGCCGACGATCCGCCGGGCGACCTCCTGGGTATATGATAGCCCGCGGAGCTTCAACATCCGCTGCTCGGCCGCCTTGCGGTACATCCGGTGCGGCGACTGGTCGCCCGCGGCGGCCGGCCAGCCGAGCACGAGGACGTCTTTGTAGTCGCCGGTCTGGAATTGCTGGCGGACATCATGCCAGAAATCGGCGTTGATCTTGGAGCCCCCCTCGACCTCCTGCGAAGGGCAAGCGACGTTGACGGCAACGGCCAGCGGCTTCTGCTCGCCCGTACTCCAGAAGAAGAGCATCTCCAGACCGTGGTCCTCGTAGCCCTCGATGCCGCGGAAGTTGGGCTGGTCGGTCTTGCCGTACATGGCGGCCGTGCCGTTGGCGTAGACGGCGCGGCGATTGTAGCCGACCACTGCATGCCCCAATCCCCAACTGACGCCCCCCGGCCGGCGCGCCCGCCAGGCGTTGCCGATCAACTCCTCGAGGCGGCCGGCCAGAAACGCCACGTATTGACTCGGCTGCATCACGCCTTCCTTCGGGAGCTCGTACTTGCCTTCCTCGGTGACCCCCGAGGTGTGCGTGTGCGTGGCCGTGAGGATCACCTTGCGGGCATCGACTTCGGGCAGCTTGTCGGCCAGCCGCTGGCGCACGGCGGAAAGCAGCACCGGGCGGATGGCCACCAGATCGCACGACACGAGGACCGCCTGGTCCACGCCGCGGCCCGCCTGCCGAGCCTCGATCGCCACGGCCGTGGCCGTGATCGGGTTGTCCACGCCTCTGGAAATCCGCGTATTGAACTGCCCATCCAGGGCGATTGGTTGATCCGGCGTAATGCTTGTGGTGGCCGCGCCGATCAGCAGCTCCGTCTCCGCGGCCAAGGCGCCGCTGGCGGCAACGCAGGCAAGCGCAGCGGCTATCCCCCACAAGACCGACAATCGTGTAAAGCAACGCATCTGCAATTTCTCCTGATTCGGGAGGCCAAGGAGGTGAGTCGCCTTTTCGCGGCAGAGCGCGATTCTGGCGTCACCAGGCGGTCACGCCTGCCGCAAAAAAGACCATCTCCGTGAGCGATCAGTTTTTCCACAGTTCCTGGATCGTTTCGACGGTGCGGTCGGTTGGTAAACGGCTTGTCGTTCAGTTCGCCGCCCGCCATCGCCCGCGGCGTCGGCAAATAGTAGGCGTGCTGCCGGCCGGCGCCGGCCAACTGGATGAGGAAGGTTTGCAGGGCTGGGCTGCGAGCCTCGATCTGCACGCCGTAGTCGAGGAATAGCTCGAAGGGATTGGTGGCGATCGCCACGTCGCCCAACCGCAGCACGTGCAATTCCATCTCGTAGGTCTTCGCCTCGCCCTTTTGCTGGGCCAGGTAGCGATCGGCCACGGACCGGTAGAGGGTCCGCGTCCAGTGATCCGACTTGGCAGGCGTCTGCTTGGCATCGATGTCTTCGCAGACTTTCTTGGCGACCGCGTATTCAGCTTCGGTGACGATCCGGGCG
>JAMOAF010000024.1 GCA_023621895.1 Planctomycetota bacterium | reverse complement strand
TGCTATGACAGCTTCGGTCCGCCGGCGGCGATGATTCGCGGGCTGTTCGAGTATCTCTACCGGGCCGACGAACTGGTGCTCCTGCCGCACATCCCGCCGGGCATTTTGCAGCTTGAGCAGCATTTCCCCATTCGGTTCGGACCGAAGCGTCTCTATCTTTCCACCAGCGGCAGCGGTCCGGTCACGGCGGTTAACATGAATGGTCAGCCGTGGCGGTTTTTCGACAAGGAGTCGATCCGGCTCCCCTATGACCAGACGCCTCGGGAAGCGGTCATCCAGATCGTGTTGGGCGAGTCCACCGCGGCGACGGCGGCGCCGCGCAAGCCGGCCGCCGCGTTGACCTTGCCGGATCCGCCGGAATTCAGCAAGCTGGCCTCCAGCGGCGAGCCGTTGCCCGGCGCATCCAAGATGAACGAGATAGTGGCTACCCTGGGGGAAATCGACGCGCGGATCGGCCGCATCCGCAAGTTCCACCAACGCCTCGTGTCCGCCGGGTTGGCCGAGAGCTATGAAGCCGCCCACGCCCGGTTAGCTGTCGAGTTGCAGGCGGCGACCTGCGAGCGGCTCAGGATGCTTTCCGCGGGCCGGCTCGAGCGGCTGCCCGGCCAGTCGCAGCACGCCGCCGATCAGTCCTACCTCGACACCACGGCGAAGCTCTGCGCGGGGCTGGAGGCAGTGGTGGCTTCGTACCAGGAGTCCAGGGACGCCCACGAGAAACGCGTGTTCCTTCTCTGGAGTGCGACGGCGCCGGCACCGGAGTGATCGGGCATTCCACGCCGCGGAAAATCACCTGAATTCCGGCCGCGAGGTCCGTAGGGAATAAGCTTGCAGTGCAAGCAATGCATCGGCCTGGGCGAGCAGTTCTTGAGATCGAGTCTCATATTGGCCTTGACGCGGACGGCAATTCGTTTAAAATCGTCAATTATGTCAGTGTTAATTGTCTTTTTTTGGACTTTTTCGAGATCGGTTGGATAAGACGGTTTGCCGCAATGGCGCCATCCGGCGGGCCCGGCCGCTGCCCTTCGGAACGGATCGAATGCGGCGTTGGCCTTGCGGAACGTTCCACTGCGGGGGCATCCCGCCCGGCATGAAGTCGTCTGCAAGTCTTGGCAAGGAGGTGTGACCATGTTGGTTCTGAACCGAAAAAAAGGCGAGCGAGTCGTGATCGGCAACAGCGTCTTCGTGACCGTGCTGGAAGTCCGGGGCGATCGTGTCAAGCTCGGATTCGAGGGCCCCGGCGAAGTGCCCATCCACCGCGCGGAGTTGGCCTTCCGCCTGGCCGCCGAAGAGGAGAACGCAGACCACCTGTCTTGCGTGGGCTGACGCGGGCTGACGCGGGCTGACGCGGGCTGACGCGGGCTGACGCGGGCTGACGCGGGCTGACGCGGGCTGACGCGGGCTGACGCGGGCTGACGCGGGCTGACGCGGGCTGACGCGGCTCTATGTCCCGCGCCGCGAGCCGAACCATTCGATCTGCCGCCGGGGGCAGAAGCCGAGCCCGTGCTCCCGGCAATAGGGCTCCAGCCATGCGGCCTTCCACGCCAGGTCGGCCGGCTGCGTCCCCTGAGGCATCAACATCACGCGCCGCCGGTCGATCTCGGGCAGCTCCTTGAGATACTCCTCGACGTCGAGGCAGTCCGACGCCGCCTCGATGACGAACTTCAACTGGTAGTCGTATTCCGTCACAAGCCGCCGGATCACCGCCGGCGCGTGCCGCGACCGCTCGTGGCGATCGGCCCAGCGGGCGCTTTCTGCCCCCCGTGGAGTGGAATTGCCCCTCTTCGGGCTGATCGACATCAGGTCGCAAGCGACCGGCAGGTAGAGAGTCCCCGCCGTCTCGATCGTGATATGCAATTGCCTTTCCCGTAGTCGCTCGCAGAGCGGGATCGTCTCCGAAAACAGCATCGGCTCCCCGCCCGTCAGAACCACGTGGCGCGCGGCGAACGATTCGACCCGCTGGACGATCTCGTCAACCGGCAGGTCTTCCCCCTCGGGGCTCCAGGAGGCGTAGGGCGTGTCGCAGTACCAGCAGCGGAGGTTGCAGCCGCTGGCCCGGACGAAGACGCTCTGCGTACCCGTCAGGGAGCCTTCGCCTTGAATCGATTGGAAAATCTCGGCAATGCGCATGGCAGTTAGCAGGCAGCAGGCAGCAGTCGGTTTTCAGTTTTCAGTTTTCAGTTTTCAGTTTTCAGTTTTCAGTTTTCAGTTTTCAGCGCAAATCTCTGTGTGTCCTCTGAAATCCGCGCCATGTAACCTGCAATCTGATGGCTGATGGCTGATGGCTGACGGCTGACGGTTCTCCGCTCACTCCAGATACCGGATCGGATCGGCCAGGCCGGCTTCGGCGAATCCTCTGCGGCGGAGGAGACAGGCATCGCAGTGTCCGCAACTTGTGCCGTCCTCGGCCGGATCGTAGCAGGTGTGGGTCAAGCCGTAGTCGACTCCCAGGCGCGTCCCGCGGAGAATGATTTCCGCTTTCGTCAGCCGGAGCAAGGGCGCGTGGATGGCAAACTTGAGCGTCCCCTCGACGCCCGCCTTGGTCGCCAGGTTGGCCAGCCGCTCGAAGGCCTCGATAAACTCAGGGCGGCAGTCGGGGTAGCCGCTGTAGTCGACCGCGTTGACCCCGATGAAAATGTCCGAACAGGGGATCGTCTCGGCATAGGCCAGGGCCAACGAGAGCATCACCGTGTTTCTGGCCGGCACGTACGTCGCCGGGATGCCAAGCGCGAAGTCCTTGTCCGACCGGTCTTTCGGGACGCCGTCCGAGCCGGTCAAGGCACTGCCCCCGAAGACCGATAGATCGATCGAGAGCAGTTCGTGACGGGCGGCGCCGATCGCCAGGGCCACCCGCCGGGCGGCTTCGAGTTCGTACCGGTGCCGCTGCCCGTAGTCGATCGTCAGCGCGTAAAGTGCAAACCCCTCGGCCTTGGCGACCGCGGCGGTGGTGGCCGAATCGAGGCCGCCCGAAAGCAGTACGACGGCGGGGATCGGCATCGGTTCCTCGAAAAAGGTGGACTCTCGCGGCAGCCGGGGCCGCTTCCCGGCTTTCGCCAAACCACTAATGATGACAGAATAACTTGTTTCAGAAAAGGAGCCGGACGGTGAGCGACCAGTTTCGCGAGATTCTCGAAACGTTCGACAACGAGTTCCCCGAGCGCGACTACCAGATTCGCATCGTGGCCCCGGAGTTCACATCCGTCTGCCCGAAGACAGGGCAGCCGGACTTCGGCACGATGACCATTCTCTACGTCCCCGATCGCAAATGCGTCGAGCTGAAGAGCCTGAAATTGTATCTTCAGCGCTACCGAAACGAGGGGATTTTCTACGAGAACGTCACCAACCGGATCTTCGACGACCTCGTCTCCGTACTCGCGCCGCGCCGGCTGACGCTCGAGGCGGCCTTCACGCCCCGGGGCGGCATCACGACGACGGTCACCGTCAGCCTCGAGAAACCATAGCCCCTGGCGCGCCGGCTCAGTTGGCTTGCCCACCGAGCCCGCGGCTGGGGAGCAAGGCGATGATCTCTCGCCCAACTTCCTCGACGGACTTGTTCGTCACATCAACCCGCCGCCAGCCGTGTCTCCCACAGAACGTCTTGGCCAGCTCGAGCTCCTTGCGGGCCTGTACCAGGGAGGCATAGGACTCGACGGGGATGGCCTCGCGATCAGCGCGGACGCGGCGGAGTTCGGCCAGTCGCTCGGCGGTCATCAGCAGGCAGAAGACGCGTTCCGAAGGGACGCTCAGCAGGTCCTCGGGCGGGGCCAATTCGGGAACCAGCGGCACGTTGGCGGCGAACCAGCCGCGATACGCCAGGTAGAGCATCGTCGGCGTTTTCATCGTTCGCGAGACTCCCACCAGAACGACCTCCGCCTTGCCGAGGTCCTCCAAACGCCGCCCGTCGTCGTGGCGGAAAGCAAAGTCGACCGCCTCGATTTCGCGGGAGCGGGCCTCCAGCCGCTCCTCGAACAGCCCCGGCTTCTCCTGGGGCGTCAATCCGAGGAGCCTGGCGAACCGCTCCAGCAGCGGGCCAAGCATGTCGAAGGCCTCGACCGCGCGGAGCCGAGCCTGTTCGAGCATGATTCCGCGGAGGCTGTCCGAAACCAGCGTGTGCAGCAGGAGCGACTGCTGCGCGGCGGCCTCCTCCACCACCTCTTCGACCTGCTCGGCCGTGCGAACGTTCGGCCGCCGAACGATCTCCACGCGGGCCTCGGTAAACTGCGCCAAGGCCGCCTTGACGACCCGCTCGCCGGTCGCGCCGGTCGCGTCGGAGACGATAAACACCTTGAGCACGGCGGGCGCCCTCACGTGCGCATGCGGACCAGGGGCGATGGGCTGTACTGGATCGCCACCGGCATCCCATCGCGGGCGATCGACATCCGCGCGGCCTCGGTCACCAGTTCGTTGATCCAACTGTTGGCCGGGGTGGCGAGCAGGCCTCGCTGGTCGATTTCCGCCAGGCATTTTTGCCGCGCGGCCAGCGCCTCGTCGCCTTCGATCCCCTGGCAGGCTGCGTTTGTCTTGGCCGCCGCGTGGACAAGCGCCTCGATCGACTCGAAGCCGTAGCCGACCGGCTTCAACCCGGGACCGTCGTAGGGCACGAGCCTGAAGTAGTCCGGACTGACGAACCGGAACCTGGCGCCCGAGGCGTCGTCGACATAGCCGTGCTGGACGCCGCGGAACTGGTCGTCATGGCGGAGCACCGCTCCACAGTCCGCCCCCTCGCAATACATGGCCAGGCATTGGTCGTTTGTCCCCGCGGCCAGGTCGGGATATCCGAGGCCGTCGGTCACGCTCATCACGGCCCCGTTTTCCCAGACCACCCTGCCCGCCGCCCACATGTAGCCGATCTTCCCGTTGGGGAAGGCCCCTTCGACGCCGCGAACGGAGACCTCGACCGGCTTCAGCCCGGTGATGAAGTAGACCAGGTCCACGTAGTGGCAGCCGACATAGGTGAACGGATCGCTGTTCTCCTTGGTGAACCAGTTCTGGAAATTGGAGTGCCGGTAGTAGTAGGGCTCGATCATTTTGGCTTCGCCGGCGCGGAACTCTCCGAACCGCCCGGCACGGTACTGCCGCCGCGCGTCGAGCGACCGCCGATCGAACCGTTTGTGGTACTCAACTCCGACGAACAGGCCCTTGGCGGCGGCCTTCCGCTCGATCGCCGCCGCCTCGGCGTAGGTCGGCACGAGCGGCTTGACGGTCAGCACGTGCTGGTCGTGGTTCAAGGCGGCCTGAATCACGCCGTTGTGCACGTGGTCGGGCACGGCCACGACCACCAGTTGATGCCGCCCCTGCTCTTCGATCACCCGGCGAAACAGGTCGGCATCGATCGCCTCGTCGGGAGCATCGAGCGCGGGAAACGGCTCGAAGGATCGTTCGGGAAAGGCCTCTTCGAGCGCGGGGGAGCCGGCCAAGGCCCGCAGCGGGGCCGAATTCAAGGCGCAGACCTTGATCCGCCCCACCATGCCGGCACGCTGCAACTGGTAGAGCGAGGGCAGGATCTGATCGTGGGTGATCATGCCGCCGCCGACAACCGTCACGTCCAGGGGCTGGATTTTCTGCGTGCTCATGCGAGAATCTCCTCGATCGCTTCCTCGGCCACGGCGATGCTCTCGCGAAGCTGCTCCTCGTCGATCACCAGCGGCGGCGCGACTTTCACCGACGCTCCACAGTAGCCGACCGGAGCAAACAGCATCAACCCCTTCTCGACGCACCGCCGGACGATCGCCGAGGCGGTTTCCGGGTCGGGTTCCTGGCCGCCCGGCTTGACCATGTGGAGCGCGGCGACGAGCCCTTTTCCGTGCACCGCGCCGATCCGGCTGGGAAAGCGGGCCATGATCCGCCGCAATTCCGGCTGGAGAATCTCGCCCATCCGCCGGGCATTCTCCACCAGGCGCTCCTCCGCGATGACTTCGAGGCTGGCCAGGGCCGCCGCCGCGCAGACCGGATTGCCGGTGTGCGTCGAGGTCATCGAGCCGGGCGGGTAGAGGTCCATGATCGCCGCGCGGCCAATGACCGCCGAAAGGGGCATCCCGCTGGTGATCCCCTTGCCGCAGCAGATCAGGTCGGGCACCACGCCGTAGTGTTCGAAGCCCCAGTACGTGCCCGTCCGGCCAAATCCGGCCTGGACTTCGTCGAGGATCAGCGTCACCTGGTGCTCGTCGCACCACGCCCGCAGCCGCTTGATGTATTCGGCCGGCGCGAAACTGGCATTGCCTCCTTGGTAGGTTTCGCTCATCACGCCGGCGATGCGATCGGGCGTGAAGCCCTGCGCCTTGAGCGCATTGAGAAAGACGTCGAAGCTCGTGTCCGGGCCGCCGCGAAAACCGTCCGGGAAGGGCACCTGGACCATGTCCTTGTCAAGGTTCACGATCCACTCCTTCAGGGCGGGTATGCCGCCGGCCATCTGGGCTCCCATCGTGCGGCCGTGGAAGGCGTTGTCGAAGGTCACAATGCCGATCTTCTTCCGCCCGCCGACCCGTGCCCCTTCGGTTCTGGCCAACTTGATCGCGCACTCGGTCGCCTCGGAGCCGGTGGTCAGCAGGAACACCTTGTCGAGCCCCTCGGGAGCGACTTCCACCAGCTTTGCCGCCAGGCGGGCGCGCTCGTTGCTCGGGAAGCAGTAGTTGTGGACCAGCCCGCGATTGATCTGTTCGAGCATCGCGCCGGCAACCTTGGGGTGGTTGTGACCGGCGTTGGTGACCAGCACGCCGCTCGACCAGTCGAGCCACCGGTTGCCCCAGCGGTCGAAAACGTGGCAACCCTCGGCCCGATCCCAGACCACCAAGGGCTGGCCGCTCATCGACCGGGGTTCGTACTTGCGAAGCTGTTCGAGAATCGGCATCGACTCGGGAACGGGGATCGCGGTGTGAATGCGACGGTGTTTTGTTTCAACCGCCGGCACCTCTCGGGGCGTCAGCGCTTGCGCAGTGGTTTCCGCCATCGGGACAGCCTTCCTCGCTACGGGTATACCGCCCTCCCGGTGGGTCAGGGGGCCATGACCATCACGTTCGGTGTGCCGCGCGCTGGAGTGCCACCACGGATGCCAGGCGGGCATGGAGCAATCAGCAAGGCGTCCCGCGCCGGGCGAGAATCAAACGAAAACACTCCGTCCCAGGGGCGCCGCCGGTATTTCGGAGGCCCTACCCCAGTCGGAGTGCTCATTTTCGAGCCGACAGTGCCGCTACGGATGCCGGCGAGCCCAATAACGTTTAGTTCAAGACGTGAGCATTGCCTCGCCTGTGCCGGGATTATAGCTTTCTGGCCGCGAACCCGCAAGCGACTCCCTTGCAAGTTCGCTTGCCGATGCCCAGAATATGGCTTTGCCAGACCACCCGCCGAGACCCCGAGCGAGAGAAGAGAAACGGACTTGCCATGGCCGATCAACCACGCGTGATCCTCTCCGGTTTTGCCGACGAAGCCACCAACAACAAAACCGCGGTCGAACAGTTCGCCGCCTTCGCCGCCCTGGGATTGCAGTATTACAGCATCCGATTCATCGATCTGGGGGACGGCGTCAAGAACGTCATGCAGTTGTCGAAGGCGGAAATCAACAAGGTCCGCCAGTTGCAGAACGAGTACGGGCTGAATGTCTCCTCGATCGGCTCGCCAATCGGCAAGGTCAAACTGGAGGACGTCGACGACGGGACCAAGAACGCCTACGTCCCTTTCAGCAAGTACCTTGGCCGTGACGTTCAAAAGGCCTGCGACCTGGCCCACGCCTTCGAAACCAAGTTGATCCGCGGTTTTTCCTTCTACCACCCAAAGGGCAAGGACCCGAGGGATTACCTCGCCCAAACGGTCGATCAGCTCGCCCAGATCGCCGAAGCGTGCCACCGCTCCGACCTGACGTTCGGGCTCGAGGTGGAAGCGAACCTCGTCGGCCAGGAGGGGCACGTCCTGGCCGAAATCCACCGCCAGGTCAACCACCCGGCAATGGTCTTGATATTCGACGGCGCCAACATCGTCGTGCAGGGCTACTCGCAGGAGGAAATCTACGAGCAGTACCTGGCCATGAAACCGGGCCTGGGCTGGCTGCACATCAAGGACTACAAAAAGCAACTGAAGAAGACCAAGGGTGGTCACCTCGACGAGGATAAGATGGCGGGCTTCGTGCCGGCCGACCAAGGCTACACCGGCCATGAGGCGATCCTCCGCGATTTAGCCACCATCCTTCCCAAGTTGGAGAAGAAGCTCACGCGGCGCGGGATTCCGGGCGTATTCGTCGACCTCGAACCGCATGTCAAGGGCGGCGGCCAGTTCGGCGGCTTCAGCGGACCCGACGGAATGGGCGTGGCGTTGCGCTCGTTCACGAAAGTGCTCGACTACGTGGGCATCGGCTATCACCTCCGCGACTTCGAGGATATCCGGGCCGCTCGAGGATTTTAGGGCAAGGTTAAAGGCTTAGTTCCCATCACCGACAGTCGCCACGACGGGACCTTTGATTGCCCCCTGCGATCGCCGGCAGCCCCCGGCCGGGGGCTTTCCGGAAAAGATCGAGGTCCGATCAAGAACGGCTGGATATCTGTGCCGGTTTTGTCGATTATCCGATAGCGAAATGGCGCCCCGGGGGCCGGCGGCGCCGTGAAGTGAGTTCTCGCCTCGATCGGCAGGCGTGTGATCAAGACGAAAGTGTCCGGCAGTTGTTGCCGGCACTAAGACCGTGGAAACCAGCCGGATGCGGTTTTGGGCCGGTCACAAGACGCTTATTCATCGGGATTTGCGCGGACTGCCCCCCTGATGGCAGGGATGGGGCGGGGAGTTTCTTTTTTTTTCGGAACCTCCGGCCCCTAAAGGCGTACTATAGTTTGGTTGCGGCTATCAGGGATTTGTCCCCCGCTGGGTGACAATTGCCTGTCAGTTCTTGAAGGTCCAACAGAGAAGAAGGAGTCCGAGAGAGGCTTTCCGGGGATCCGTTCGGCAATATGGGCCGGTTGCTCCTGCCCGAGCTGCTGGGCACCGCCCATGCCGCGATGGATTCCCAAAGGACTGGTTGCCCGTGAGAGCCTGGACCGACTCCCCGAGGTATTCAGCCATGAAGAACCGCAAAGAGGCAATGGTGAACATGCATCAGGTCTTGATCAAGCGACGAGACGCGCTCCGTCAAGCGCTCGCTGGCGACCTCAGCAAGCTTAAGGAGCTGCGCGCGACTGCGTCGGGCGACGTGGTGGACTGGGCGCTCGATTCCGTGCAGGACGAGATCAGTTCGCAATTGGCCGAGGTCGAAAGCCGTGAGTTGGCTCGGATTGAAATCGCCCTGGAACGGATGCGGGAAGGCCAATATGGCATCTGCGAGGGGTGCGGCTGTAGCATTCCCATGGCCCGGCTGAACGCCCTGCCCTACGCCACCTTGTGCATCAAGTGCCAGCGCGAATCGGAGCGAGAGGGTGGATCGGGCGGTGGCGGCGTGGACTGGACGCGGTTAGTTGATATGAGCGGAAGCGATGCGGACGTTTCGATCAACGACATCGAGTTGGACGTTTCCTAGACTCCATCTTGAGACCTCGCGGAACGTCTCCCGCGGTCAAAGACGAACTGAATCGCAGATGACTTTTGCAGCGGTTGCGCGAGCTGGACGGGGCATTTTCGTTCTCCTGCTTTTTACCGCCTTGCAGTGGCCGGGTTCTGCCCGGCCGCAGACGGTATTCGAAGCGGCGATGGAGCGTTTCGGTCCCGTCACGCCCGAAAAACGCGAGGTCCTGCTCCGGCAGCTTGAGGGCCATGCGGCGGTTCTCGAAGCGCAGTCGGCCGTCGTCAAGACAGTCGTCAAGCTGGTCGGCCCCGCCGTGGTGCATATCGCGGCCGGCGTGACGGAGCAGAGTGTTCCCATGCAGGGAGGGCGAAGCTTCCGCGAGGAGGCCGGCTCGGGGGTCGTGGTCCGCATCGACGACCGCAACTACGTGCTCACCAACCGGCATGTCATCGATGGCGCCACTCCGCAGAAGATCAACATCACCTTGGCCGACGGCCGCCCCTTGCAGCCGACAAAGGTCTGGGCCGATGTGGAGACCGATGTCGCCGTGATGGCCGTCGATGCGCCCGGTTTAGTCGCGGCCGAGCTGGGAGAAGACACGCCTCCGGAGATCGGCGATTTCGTCCTGGCCATGGGGAGCCCTTTCGGGCTGAGCCGTTCGGTCACATTCGGCATCATCAGTGCCAAGGGCCGCAGAGACCTCCAACTCGGCAACTCGGGCCTCGTGCTCCAGGATTTTCTGCAAACGGACGCGGCGATCAATCCCGGCAACAGCGGCGGTCCGCTGATCAATCTGCGCGGACAGGTGATCGGCATCAATACCGCGATCGCCAGCAACTCGGGGGGCAGCGAGGGAATTGGCTTCGCCATCCCGATCCACATGTTCATGTTCACCGCGCGGCAGCTCGTGGCCCACGGAAAAGTTCGCCGGGCCTACCTGGGAGTCACGCTCGACCGCGAGTTCGACGCCCAAAGGGCCTCGGCTTTGGGGCTGCCCGGCCCCTTCGGCGCCCTGGTAATGGAGGTTCGCGGCAATTCGCCAGCCGCCAACTCCGGACTGAAGTCGGGCGACGTCATCCTCCAGTTCAACGGCGTGACCGTTGAAGACGACGCGCACCTGGTGAACATCGTCAAGCTGACGGAAGTCGGCAGCCGCGTGTCGCTGGTCGTGCTCCGCGATCGCAGCCCGCAGGCAATTACTCTCCACCTGGCCGAATGGACCGGGCAGTAGCCGCATAGGCTGGATGGGTCAGACTTCAAATCGATTCTTGCTGGTGCGCCGCCCGGCTTCAGCCAGCACGGCCAGCATTTCCGCAATCACCGCGTCTTTCTGCATGTCGACGGCGACCTCGACGTTGTGACGCCAGGCGGGAACGCGACGGCGGTCGAACACCGTGGCGCCCATCGTCAGGTCGCCCTGGATTTCCACGTCGCCAGCCATTTCCTGGGTCGTGAACAGGTCGGGGTTCAAGACCGCCATCAGCGCAATGGAATCGTGGGCGTGGATGCCTTCGAGCCCGAACTGCTGGCGGTAGGCGCGAAACGCGGGGGGGAGTATCTGCCGCAGCAACCGCCCGACCTTGGACGTTTCCGGCGGGAGCTGATTGAGCAGATCGTAAGACATGACGACGCGGTTGGTGATGTCCAACGGCACAAGCGTCTTCGTGCAGCGGGAGCGAACGACGCTCCGCGCGGATTGCGGATCGCAATAGAAGTTGAATTCGGCGGCCGGCGTGACATTGCCCGGCCCTGCCACCGTGCCGCCGCTGAGAACCAGCCGCCCGACCAAGGAGGGCAGTTCCGGATCGCGTTGGAAGGCGCGGGCGATATTGGTCAGCGGCCCGAGCGCGACGATCGTCACCTCCTCGGGATTGGCGCGGACTTCGTCGCAAATGATCTTCTCGGCGGGGTGCTTGGTCCGCAGTTCGGCGACCTGGAGGTGGACACCGCCGAGGCCATCGATGCCGTGGAGATGCCGGCCGTCGACCGGCAGCCCGTGCTCCGCATAAGATGCAACCCCAAGCCTCGGCCAACGGGGGGGGTCGACCTGCTCGACGACCGTTTGGACGTTCCGTGAGGCGATCTGAGGTGATACGTTGCCTCCGACCGCGGTCACTGCAAGAACCTCCAGCCGCGGGTCAAACAGCGCCATGCAAAGCGCCATCGCGTCGTCAATCCCCGGATCAACGTCCAATATGACTTTTTTTGCCATTCGAATCCCCGTATCCCTCGCAGCGCAGGGAAGTTCCGTCCAGGGCGATTGTAAAGAAGGCAGATCGTCACGACAAGGGGAGCGCGCGCATCACGAGCCAGACGATCTGTTCGCAAGTTGTTGTCATCCGGACAGATCCGCCGACGGCACGATCCGGCGGCCCCCGCGACAAGGCCAATCCCCGCCGATACAGGGCTTCATGGATTGCCGGCCAATCTGCTATACTGTTTAGTCAACAGCCGTTCACCAGCCCACGTGCCCGCTCATGAGCCGCGAACCGATTTTGCAGCCCCCAGCCTCGACCGGTGAAGACGATCGCGCCCTGCGGCCGCAACGCATGGAGGAGATGGTCGGACAGCGCGATGTGTATGCACGGCTGCAAATTGCCGTCGACGCCGCGACAAAGCGGGGCGAGCCGCTCGGCCACATCCTCTTCGACGGCCCCCCCGGGTTGGGAAAGACCACGTTTGCCACATGTATACCCCGCAATCTGGGGGTTGGGTTTCAGATCGGATCGGGGGCGACTTTGAAGGCCCCCAAGGACCTGATTCCGTATCTCACGAACGCGGAGGAGAACTCGATCCTCTTCATTGACGAAATTCATCGGATGCAGAAGGCAGTCGAGGAGTTCCTGTATCCGGCAATGGAGGATTTCCGCATCGACCTGACGCTCGGCGAAGGCGTCAACGCCCGGACGCTCAACATCCAGTTGAAGCCGTTTACGCTGATCGGGGCCACGACGCGGACCGGGTTGATTTCGGCGCCGCTCCGTGACCGTTTTCAGATGCGCGAGCACCTCGATTTCTACACAGTCGAGGAGCTGGCCGAGATCGTGGTTCGAAGCTCCAGGAAGCTCCAGGTGGAGATCGAGGCGGTTGCAGCCGCGGAAATCGCCACCCGAAGCCGCGGCACACCCCGGCTCGCCAACAACCGTTTGCGCTGGGTCCGCGACTACGCCCTAAGCAGGGCCGACGGGCGAATCACACTCGACGTGGCGCATCGGGCGCTTGAAATGCAGGGAATCGACGGCCTCGGCCTCGACGCCCAGGACCGTAAATACCTGCAAACGATTGCCCGCGTGTTCGACGGCGGGCCGGTGGGCGTTGAAGCCGTGGCCCACACGATGAATCTCGTCCCCGATACGCTGATTGACGAAGTCGAGCCATTCTTGCTCCGATCAGAGCTCATGATCCGCACTCCCCGCGGGCGGCGTTTGACCGTGGCGGGGTACGAGCACCTGCGGATCGAGCCGGGCGATCGCTCGAACGCCCAGAAGGCCCTGTTCTGAACCAACAACCGGTAGGGTGGTCCAAGGCGGACCACCCCCCGATGGGCCCGGAATGCTATCGCCGAGGAAATCAATTCCACCAAATTTGCCGGTTGCACCCTTTCGGGTGGTTGTACGTTCGGCTTTTTTGGATACGATGAGGGCGTACGTTGGCAGGGGGCGCCGCGTTTTTTCTTTTCGAGTGAGGAGGAATGGAATGCCTGCTACCGCTCCTCAATGGGAATTGGAAGTCGACCGAGGTCCCGATTGGCTGTTCGTTAAAGTGCACGTTCCCAGGCGATTTCGTGGTGAGGATCCGCCGATCGCCGACTGGATTTGGGAGCTTCTCGAACAGCACTTTGTCTACCGGCTTGCGTTGGAGTT
>JAMOAF010000021.1 GCA_023621895.1 Planctomycetota bacterium | reverse complement strand
CGCTTTCAGGATCTCCACGGCCGGCTTTCGCGGCTGGCCGCGCGGCATGCGGACGAGAGCCTTTTGCCGCCCGTCCGATGGGCTGCGCCGCCGAAGCAGAGTTCGTGCGGTTGCCCCATCGAGTGGCTGACGGGCCTGGGCAAGGTCGAGATCTCGGCTACGGCCGATCGAGTCCTGTTGGAGCGGTTTGCGGGCGGTTTCTTTGCGGCGTTCGGGCTGGCCTTGCAGGGGCTCGGCAAGGCGGCCATCGCCGCGAATTTTCTGGGCACGCGGAGGGGGGGGCTCTTGGGGGGCGCGCGGCCGGGCCGGTCGGCGTGGGGGCTCGATCTGAGTCTGAGCGGATTGAAGGCGCTGCGGCTCGACGTCCGCAAGCAGGACGACGAAATCGTCGTCGGCGCCTGTGACTGGATCGAGCATCGCAAGCCGCTCGGCCAGGCGAGCGGCCCGGACGAGCGGCGGGAGATTCTCGCGGAAACGATCGGGATCTTTCGCAAGCGCGGGCCGGCAAGGCTGGAGCGAGCCTGCGCCAGCTTGCCCGACATGCATTGGATTTCGCGGCGCGTGACGGTTCCGCCGACGAGCGCCGAGAAGCTGGCGGAAGTCATGCAACACGAGGCGCGGCTGCAATTGGCCTCGCTTCCGGGCGACCTCGCGTGGGCGTACCACTGCCTCGAGCCGGCCGGCGAAGCGGCGCTGCGGCGCGAGCACCCGGTGCTGCTCGTGGCGGTGAAGAAGGCGGCGCTCGAAGCGCCGCTCGAGGTTCTCCGGTCGTCGAAAATCAAGGTCGACCAGGTGCAGGTCGATTGGCTGGCGCTTGTCAACGCGCTGGTCTACCTGGGGCATTTCCCAACGCGCCACTCGTTCCAGGCCGCGGGCGTTCCGGCAACGGCGGCCGCGCTCGACGTGGGGAGCGAAACGAGCACGCTCGTCGTCCACGGTCCCGGCCAGCTCGACGCGCGTTTGATTCGCGTGGGCGGATACGCCTTCACGCGCGCGGTGGCGCGCGAGTTCGGGTTGCCGCTGGCGGATGCGGAGAAGCTGAAGCGAGACCCTCGATCGCTGGATTTCCTGAGCCGATTGCACGAGGCGGTCCGGCCCGTGCTCGAGGATCTCCTGCGTGATCTGCGCGCGGGGCTGAACCATCCGCCGCGCGACGGCGGGGCGTTGTGCCCGACCCGATTGCTTGCGGTCGGCGGCGGGATGCGTCTCCACGGGCTGTGGAGGTATTTGCTTTGGGAGCGGTGACGGGCGGCCGGGAGCTTCAGCGTCCGCGAGAACCGGGACGTGCCCCGTCGACGATTCGATTTACAGAAGACAACCTTCGTTGCGGAGAGGAGAGGACGATGCGAACGAGAAGGAATAGGGGGTTCACCTTGGTCGAGGTGCTGGTGGTGATCTTGATCATCACGATCTTGATCGGCCTGCTGCTGCCGGCGGTTCAAATGGCCCGCGAGGCCAGCCGCCGCTCGCAGTGCCAGAACAACCTGAAGCAGATCGGGGTGGCCATGCAGTTGCACGAGAACGCGTTGATGGAGCTGCCCTCCGGCGGTTGGGGGGCGCATTGGGTCGGCGATCCCGATCGCGGATCGGGGACCAAGCAGCCGGGCGGCTGGGTCTACCAGATCCTGCCGTACATGGACTTCCAAGCCCTCTACGATCTGCGTTTCGAGGCCGCCGAGGCGGCGGGGGCGGCGCCAAAGGCCGACGCCGGCCCCCCTGATCCGCCGCCCCCGAGCAAGGACAACAAGCTCGCGCTCAGGGCGCGGATGCAGGCAACGCAGATTCCGGGTTTCAACTGCCCATCGCGGCGGAGCCGAGGTCCGTATCCCCACACGGCGACCGAAGCGGTGATCAACTCGGATCCGACGACCAGCGACGCGCGGAGCGACTACGCGGCCAATGGAGGCGACTTGTTCTTCGACGCCGGGGCGGGACCCGCGCTTGCCGAGATCGACAAGTACGCCTGGCCGCTGACCAGCGGATGCACGGGCGTGATCTTCATGCGCAGCGTTCTGAGCCTCGACGACATCTCCGATGGCAAGCCGCAGACGTACCTGGTTGCGGAGAAATACCTCGATCCGAACCACTACAGCGACGGGGCGGACCCCGGAGACGACTTCAGCATGTTCACCGGCCACAGTTCGGACACGATCCGCTGGGCGTTGGGGCCCGGCACGGGCGATGCGGCGGCGGGAGTGCTCCGCCGCGACCAGCCGGGATTGACCAACGAGCAGGCTTTCGGAGGGGCCCATCCGGGGGCGTTCAACGCCGTCTTCTGCGACGGTTCGGTCCGCGCGATCAAGTACGAAATCGACCCCGAGGTGCATCGCCGGATGGCCAATCGCAAGGACGGGCTGGTGGTGGAAGTCGACGGGCGGTGACGCCCCGCCGCGTGCTGAAGCCATGGCGTGCCCGGAGAGTTGAAAGCGAAATGAAGACGGAAAGACCTCCTCCTCAACGTGCAAGCGGACGCTCCGGCTCGCCGGACGGCGGGCGCGAGCTGGTCAACGGCTGCCTGGACCAGGACGATCGGGCCTGGGAGCGGCTGTTTGCGCACGCCTGGTCGATTTGCCTGCGAGTGACGGCGCGGGTGCTGGGCAGACAACACGGGCTGGACGCCGAGGACGCGGCGCAGGAAGCGCTTGTGGCGGCCTTTCAACATTTGGAAGCTTGGAACGGACGGTCCCTGGGAACCCTGGAGGCCTGGTTCTGCACGATTGCGGCGCGCCAGGCGTGGCATTTTCGAAAGCGGATCGACCG